>JAZRPO010000066.1:0-5826 GCA_045649265.1 Eubacteriales bacterium | reverse complement strand
TGCAATGGCGCGAAAGTGCAGAACATCCCCCTATCCGGCACAGGGCATACTTGATAGAATCATAAAAGGCGGCGGCAGAGTGATTTTGTCTTCTGACTGTCACGATAAAGAAATGCTTGATTTTGGATTTTGTGAGGTTCTGAATTCCAATGTGGGAGTGTCGGTAAAGAAAAATCTCATAACATATGATGAGCTAAGTGAAATTGTAAAAACGATGATGTAACGATTGTTTTTTTTATAAAGTATGTTATAATGAAAGAAAAAAGCTACGAAATAAAATCATATAACAAAAAGGAGCGAAGGAAATGGGATTTTTAGCAGGCAAGACAGCAATCATCACAGGCGCAGGTCGTGCAGTTCTCTCTGATGGCCGTTGCGGCTCAATAGGATACGGAATCGCAACTGCATACGCCAAAGAGGGCGCAAACATTGTTATCACGGGGCGAAACGTTAAGAAGCTTGAGGATGCAAAGGAAGAGCTTGAAAGGCTCTACGGCATCAAGGTCCTCGTTCTTCAGGCAGATATTGCTGCGGGAGCGGATAACGAAGCTACCGTAAATATGGTTGTTGAGAAGACAATCGAAGCTTTTGGAAGAATAGATGTTCTTATCAACAATGCTCAGGCGTCTGCATCGGGTGTTCCGCTTGCAGAGCATACAACAGAGCAGTTTGACTTATCTCTTTATTCAGGGCTTTACGCAACCTTCTACTATATGAAGGCGTGCTATCCGCATCTTGTTAAAACTGAGGGCACGGTTATAAACTTTGCATCAGGTGCAGGTCTTTTCGGAAACTTTGGCCAGTGTGCATATGCTGCTGCAAAGGAAGGTATCCGAGGGCTTACCCGTGTTGCAGCGACCGAGTGGGGAAAGGACAACGTAAATGTAAATGTCATTTGCCCGCTTGCATGGACAGCTCAGCTTGAACAGTTTAAAAACGCATATCCGGAAGCATTCGAGAAGAATGTTAAAATGCCGCCGATTGGCCATTTTGGAGATGCAGAGCTTGAAATCGGAAGAGTTTGTGTTCAGCTTGCTCATCCGGACTTCAAGTTTATGACAGGTGAAACCATCACTCTCGAGGGCGGCCTCGGCCAGAGACCGTAAAAAATAAAACCAAAAAGCTCAGGAGAAATTCTCCTGAGCTTTTTGGTTTTAAATTGGAATTAAAAGAAGAGAAAGCCCTTTGTCTTCTCGCACTTAAACTCCGAAATCTGATAACCTGTTTCTTTAATTGCATCGAGAAGCTCATTTTCAGAGATGGGAGCCTTCGAAACAATTTCGGTTGTCTTCTCTGTGTGGGAGGAGATTACCTTTTTCACCTTAAACGCAGCTTTCACGGCATCGTTCATATGCTTTTCGCACATGGGGCACATCATGCCCTCAACGTGCATGGTCATTTTATACATTGATAATCCCCCTTATGCCATTTCAACGCTGAGCTTCTCGCCGCCGAGAATATGGAAGTGGAGGTGATGCACGGTCTGGCCGGCGTCGTCTCCGCAGTTTGAAACAACCCGGTATCCGCTGCAAAGGTTTTCATCGCAGGCAATTTTCGGGATAACCTCAAAAATGTGCGATACAACAGATGAATTTTTTTCGTTTATATCCGCAACAGAAGAAATGTGCTGCTTAGGGATGACAAGAATGTGAGTTTTAGCCTGAGGAGCAATATCGCGAAATGCGAAAACAAGCTCATCCTCATAAACCTTTGTTGAGGGGATTTCCCCCGCGATTATTTTGCAGAATAAACAATCTGACATAGCGTGAATCTCCTTATGCTCTTGTTTTTACGAACTCCTCGGCAACTGCAAGCGCCTCGGAGAGCTTTGCGGCATCGTTTCCGCCTGCCATGGCAAAGTCAGGCTTTCCGCCGCCGTTGCCTCCTGCGGCTTTTGCAGTTTCGCGGACAAGGTCTCCCGCTTTTATGCCGCGTGCAACTACATCCTTTCCGCAGGTTGCAGTAAAGACTATTTTTCCGCCGTTGACGCTTGCAAGAACTGCTGCAACGGAGGAGTCAAGGCTTCTGAGCTCATCACATATCGCACGCAGGTCATCGGCCTTTGCATTTTTAATTTCCTTGGAAACAAACTTAATTCCGTTAAAGTCGGAAGCTTCTTTTATATAATCTGCTGCATTGAGCGCCGCCATTTTTGAGTTTATGGCTGAAAGCTCCTGGCGGAGAGCTTTTATCTCCTCGGACTGATGCTCAGCTTTGATAACAACCTCGCGCGGAGCAGCTTTTAATGCTGCTGCAACATCTGAAATTGTTCCTTCAAGCTGTGCTATTTTTGCAAGCACTTCTGTTCCGCAAATAGCTTCAATTCGCCGTACTCCGGCGGCAACGCTTGACTCTGAGACAATCTTTACGATTCCTGATTTTGCGGTATTGTCAAGGTGAGTTCCTCCGCAGAGCTCAAGAGAGTAGTCGCCCATTGTGACAACACGCACGGTTTCGCCGTACTTTTCGCCGAAAAGCGCCATAGCGCCGAGCTTTTTGGCGTCTTCTATCGGCATTTCAGAGACGGTTATTTCAAGCCCCTCCAAAATCTTGGCATTGACCTCAGCTTCAACCGTTTTAAGCTCGTCGGCTGTCATTGCGGAGAAGTGAGCAAAGTCAAAACGGATAGAGTCAGGGCCGACAAGCGAGCCCGCCTGCTCAACATGGGTTCCCAGCGTGTTGCGAAGCGCCTTCTGGAGAAGATGGGTAGCAGAATGAGCACGCATAACAGCCTCACGGCGACTCTTGCAGACATTTGATGTAACAGCATCGCCCTTTGATATGATGCCTTCCGTAACCTCGCCGACATGGAGAAACTTTCCGTCTTTTGTTTTTTTGACGTTTGTGACACGCATTTTTCCTGTTTTTGATTCTATTGTTCCCTCATCGGCAAGCTGGCCGCCTGATTCTGCATAGAACGGAGTGCGGTCAAGAACGATTTCGACATTTTTGCCGGCCTCGGCAGATGAGCAAACCTCGCCGCCTGATACGATAGCGAGAACAGAGCCTTCGGCAGAGAGCGTGTCATAGCCTGAAAACTCGGTTTTTACGCTCTTGTCAAGGCCAAGGTCAAGCTTTTCCCATGCAAAGTCGCCGAGCGCTGCCTGAGCCTGGCGAGCGCGCGTACGCTGCTCGTTAAGGCATTCATCAAAACGCTCGCGGTCGATTGAGAATCCCTTTTCCTCCAGAATTTCAAGAGTGAGGTCAATCGGAAATCCATAGGTATCTGCAAGCTTAAAAGCGTCATCGCCCGAGAGAACCTTCTTACCTTCTGTAATGAGCTTCTTCATCATATCTTCAAGGATAGAGAGGCCTGCATCAATCGTGCGATTGAAGCCTTCTTCCTCCATGCTGATAACCTTCTTGATATAATCAGCTTTTTCAGAAAGCTCGGGGTATGCGCCGCAGCTTTCGTGGATTACCGTATCGCAGACATTGTGAAGGAAGGTGCCCTTGATTCCGAGAAGCCTTCCGTGGCGAGCTGCACGGCGGAGAAGGCGGCGAAGAACATAGCCGCGCCCCTCGTTTGAGGGCATAACGCCGTCGCAGACCATCATCGTAGTAGAGCGGATGTGGTCGGTGATTATGCGAAGTGAAATGTCAGTTTTTTCGTTTTCACCGTAGTTTGCATTTGCAAGACGCGAAATATGAGCCGTGACATTCTTAACGGTGTCAACATCAAAGAGTGAATTAACCCCTTGCATTATGCAGGCAAGACGTTCAAGGCCCATTCCCGTGTCGATGTTTTTCTGTTTGAGCTCGGTGTAGTTGTTGTTGCCGTCGTTATTGAACTGCGTAAAAACCAGATTCCAGAATTCAACGTATCTGTCGCAGTCACATCCGACCTTGCAATCGGGAGAGCCGCAACCGTTTTCGGGGCCGCGGTCAAAATAAATTTCAGAGCACGGGCCGCACGGACCTGCGCCTATTTCCCAGAAGTTGTCCTCTTTTCCGAGACGAACCATATGAGACGGATCAACACCGTGGTGGTTAACCCAGATATCATATGTCTCGTCATCATCAAGATAGACGGAAACATAGAGCTTTTCCTCGGGGATTTCGAGAACCTTGGTGATGAATTCCCATGCCCAGGTCGTAGCTTCGAGCTTAAAGTAATCACCAAAGGAGAAGTTTCCGAGCATCTCAAAAAATGTACCGTGGCGAGAGGTTTTCCCGACACGCTCAATATCAGGAGTACGGATGCACTTCTGACAGGTGGTAACTCTTGTTCTCGGCGGAGTAGCTTCGCCTGAAAAGTATGGCTTCATGGGGGCCATACCTGAATTTATAAGTAAGAGTGAATTATCGCCCTTAGGAAGAAGGGGAAAGCTTTTGAGCCTCAGATGACCTTTGCTCTCGAAAAAGGCAAGGTATTTTTCGCGAAGCTCGTTTAAACCCATATACTGCATTTGTAAAACCTCCGATGAGATATGCTGATTTCAGCATATCAAGACTACATATTATATAAAAAATATTATACACCATAAAAACATTTTCTGTCAAATAAAAATGGTTTCGTATACTTCTTTTGCCGAGAAAGCATATTCCGCTTGTTTTTTAAAGGAAAAAGGTGTAAAATATATTTATTCTGGAAGGAGTGTATGAAACAATGAAAAAAGTAGTTTCCGTGCTTTGTGCCATTTTATTTATGGTTTCAATTCTTTCCGCTTGCGGAAAGCCGATAAAGGAGGCTCCCAAGATAGGGTTTATGGTTGCAGACCAGTTTTCGGGCTATCGCCTAGGATTTGTAAAAGGTCACATTTCGGAAGATGAGATCACAAATGTGATTGACTCTCCCGAGCTTGTAAACTTCTCTTCCGTGAAAAAGGGAGTCAGCGCGCTTAAAAACAATAAAATTCACGGTCTTGTGCTTCCTGCAATGTATGCAAATGAAGTGCTCGCAAAAAACAATGACCTCAGCAAGCTTTATCTGACGTTTATAGAAAAAGAGCCGTGCGCGATTTCGCTTGCTTCGTATGACTTCGCAATGCAGGCAAATGCTGCAATAACGCGCATCAGAAATGACGGCACTGCCGAGAAAATCGCAAAAGCAAATTCGGGCGACGGAAATGAAACCTATACCCGCCCGTCAGATTATGAAAAGCTCTCCGACAGGCTCGTGCGGATAGGAATACCGTCATACGAAAAAGCCCCGCTTCAATACAAGGATAAGGACGGCAACCTTTGCGGAATAAATGTTGATACGGCATATGAGATTGCAAAAGGGATTTATGCCGAAATTGAGATAAAAGAATATGAAGATGATGAAGCGCTTTTTAAAGCGCTTGATGAAAAAGAAATTGATATCATACTTTCAGAATTTATCCCAAGTGAAGAAAAACCGATTTCGACCAAATATCTCTATACTCATGCATATAGCGACCAGTCTGTTCACATCCTCATAAACGGGCCGACACCCGAAGCTGTAAACGGTCTTAATGCTATGACAAGTAAATAAAAAAATATCCACGCGAAAAATCGCGTGGATATTTTTTACAAGTAAATGAAAAACGGATTATGAATTTGCCTCAATATAGCTTACAACGTCACCAACTGTTTTAAAGAGGTGAACATCGCTGTCTTTTATAGTAATATCAAATTCTTCTTCAACCGTCATCATAAGTTCAACCATATCGAGGGAATCTGCACCAAGATCATCTGCAATGCTTGTGCTTTCGGTTATTGTTGCAGGGTCAATATCAAGCTGAGCTTCAAGAATGGTTTTCAGAGTGTCGATAATCATAATATACCTCCATAACTTAATTTCGTATAACGGTATAATAGCATTGTTGCAGGTTTTTTGCAATAGAAAAATTTAAATTAAAC
>JAZRPO010000065.1:0-51606 GCA_045649265.1 Eubacteriales bacterium | reverse complement strand
GCGACACAATAGCCGTTTCCTCATGGGCAGTCTCCTCCTTCTCTTCCAGAGGGGGTTCTTCCGGCTGCGCAATTTGTGCAACTTCTTCAAGCGTAATTTCTCCACTATCAACCATTTCTTCTAGTTGATTGGAAATTATAGCGTTCATCGCCCGGCTACCGGCATAGTTGAGAGCAAACTTATAGCCTGCAAAGCCTGCGATGATCAGAAAAACAATAACACTTGCCCATATTATAAGTTTTGTTTTCGTTTTCTTTTTCAAAAAGGCACCTCCTTAAAGAAAAGAGTTGTTCTGCCGGTTCCGATAAGATAAGACAAGCGCCCGCAATGACGGACGCTTGTTTTGGTTTTTGTGTTAAATCTTACTGAAGTGTCGGAAGAACGATCTGAAGCTTGAAGGTCTGTGTTCCGATCTTGCCTGTAAATGTTACAGTGTTTGCGATGTCGCTACCGGAAATTTCGATTCCGTCTGCAGTGAAGAGATCTTTAAAGATCGGGCTTCCGTCAATTTCGCTTACCAAATTATAAAGGTCCTTTGCATCAGTAACGAGATTTGTGAGCGTTGCAATATCAAAAGTCTGCACATCGTCAATTACAACTAACTGATCGTTTGTATTTTCAATTATCTGTGCAATAATATCTGCAATGTCTTCTTCTTCATTTGTTGAGAATGTTGCATAAGGATGTACGCAATTCTTCTTTGAAGAAGCTGTGATGTAGAGCTTGTCAAGAACTACTTCAGAGTCTACATTTGTGAAATCGAACTTTACAACATTTCCGTTGATTGTCGCCATAATCTTCTGCTGATCGCCATAAGTTACATATGCACCGCTGATATCAAAGCTTGTCGGATTTGACGGAACTGTTCCTGTGTTCGGAGAATCAGACGGCTTTGACGGAGTTACCGGAGTATCGGGTGTATCAGGAGTATCAGGAGTATCAGGAGTATCAGGAGTTGTCGGCTTCTCTGTTACGGTTGTTCCTTGGGTCTCAACCTTTGAACCCTCAGAAACTGTAGCGTTCTCAACCTTACCAGCACCTGTAACTGTGCTGCCTGCACCTTCAACTGTTGCATTTTCAACCTTAACGTCAGCGTTTACTTCAACCTTAACGTCTTCAGCTTTAACCTCAACTTCTGTATATGTTGTTTCGCCGCCGAGAGAAACGTCTGCGCCGTCTGCCTTGATTTCTACCTTCTCAGCAGAAACTTCGTTGTTTACTTCTGCTGCGTTCTCGGAAACGACAACCTTATCTGCTGTGATTTCCTTGTCAGCCTTAACCTCAGCCTTATGAATCGGGTTGCCGTAAACAACGTTGCCGATTGAAGCTGCGCCTGTAACTTTTACGCTACCTGCTCTGACAACGAGGTCGCCCTGGATATCAACATCCTTAAGTTCAATCTCGCTGCCGTTAACAGCATCAGCAATGATAACCTTGCCTTCGATGATTGCGCCTGTGAGGTCAACATCTGCGCTTGTGATAACGATGCTGCCCTTGATTGTCTTGCCGGCATAGCTTTCACCCGGCTTTGCGTATGTGTCAACAAGGCGGTCAAGCATTGCTGCATACTCTGCACGGGTTACATTAGCCTGCGGACGGATGTCGTTTGCAGAACCGCCCTGGACAACATTGTTCTCAATAAGAGCTGCTGTTGCGTCTTTCGCCCAGTCAGAAACGCGACCTGCGTCGTTGAAAGAGTTAATCGCACCTGCGTTGTCAGCTGCGAGAACGAATGTGCGAGCGAGGATAGCAAATGCCTGCTCACGTGTAACAGGGTCGTTAGGCATCATCTTGTTGCCTGCGCCGTTGATGATCTTAACAGCGACACCGGACTTGATATAGTCTGCGTACCAGGAGTCAATCACAACATCAATAAAGTGAGAAATGTCTGCCGCATCCTGCTGTGCACCGAGAACACGGACCATCATAGCCGTGAGCTCTGCGCGTGTGAGCGGAGCATCGGGGTTGAGCTTTCCGTTCGCACCCTTCATGATGCCGTTTTCTACCGCACTTGCAAGACCAGCATGCTTCCAGCTGCTTGCTTCCGGAGCATCTGCAAATCCATCAAGCACGTTAGCTTCTGCAGCAAATGCGAATGACATAAGCATTACAGCGCTAAGAACCGCTGCGATCAGGATTTTAAATGTTTTTTTCATTGTTAAACACCTTCCCAAAAAATTTTCTTATTGATTTTATTTTAACTCGCCCTTTGCGAGTAGTTTACGTGAATTTTCCGTTATAGCCGGCATTTGACGAGAAAGCCGCTTCACAGCTTTGGAGAATTCCTTGTACGCACGCTCTCCGCTACAGTGCGAATCACTTCCAAGAAAGTGAATCCGGTTTTCTGAAATGAGCTTTGAGAAATATCGCTTGCGATAACCGATACCGTAAAATGCTGAAGCATTTATCTGAACATATGCATCAGTTCTCAGGATTTTCTCACATCCGCGCGGAGAATATCTGTCTATATGGGCACATATGGGAACAAGCCCTCGTTCTTCTTTTATCTGAACAACGGTATCGTATATCCAATATGGCCAAGGCTCAGGCGGAAACTCTAACAAAATTGCATTTGTTCCTTCTATACAGAGCTTCTGCAAATCAGGGAGATGTAATATGTCCCCAACGATCTGCACCTCTGCAGCCTTTATAATTCTGATGCCGCTTTCATTCTTTTTCGAAAGCTGCTCATATGCCTTCTCCCGTCTGTCAAGAAACTCGTCAACAGAGTTATCTTCCATATAATAATGAGGGGTTGCGATTATCGTATCCACACCGGCGCAAGCGGCAAAAGAAAGCTGGGAAAGGCTCATTTCTATATTTTCAGAGCCATGGTCAGCCTGCGGCAAGATGTGGGAATGAAAATCAACATACATATGAATATCCTCTAAGCCTGTTCGTCAACGTTAGAATATCCATACCCATATTTCTTTGCATACTTTCTGCGGTATCTGTACTGCAAGTATGCAGAGGCTTTATTAGAGTCATTGAGAACAAAGCCCAGAAGCTTTCCGCCAACCTGCTCAATGCTCGCAACAGCTTTTTTGAGCATATCTATCGGAACTTCTCTTTCACGAACTACAAATACAACACCATCGATTTTCCCTGCAACAACAGCGAGATCCGTAACAAGTTGGACCGGAGGCGTATCAATGAAGATGTACTCAAACTCGGATTTCAGCTCTTCAAGAAGCGAAAGAAATACTTGCGACATAATGAGCTCCGGCGGTGAGGGCGGAGTTTTCCCCGCGGGAAGCACGTAAAGATTTTCGTACTCGGTTTTTAAAATGGTTGGTTTCTGGGAAAAGCCCGCAAGGACTTCCGAAAGACCGGGAGAAGCTTCAACATCAAAATAGTGGTGAATCTGCGGCCTGCGCATATCCATATCTATTATGAGCGTTTTCTTCCCCATCTGTGAAAAGGTGATTCCGAGATTTAAACAGTTTGTTGTCTTTCCTTCATTCGCAGTGGTGCTTGTAAACGCAATCACTTTTCTTTCCTTGCCAAGCATAAAAAGAAGATTGGTCCTCATTCTTTTGTATGCCTCAATTATTGTAAAGTGGCTGTCAACACGAATGAGGCGCTCTTTGTCTGTAAACACCTTTTTTTCGTTTTTAAGTTTGTTTTTAAGTTTTAAAAAACCCACCTGTTACTCCCTCCTTTTCCTGATCTTATCGAAAAAGGTCTGGGGATCCTTTTCTGTCAATTCAAAAGACGGGATCAACCCGATAACCGGAATACTGAATTCTTCTTCAAGAATAACCTCGTCACGAACGGTTGTATCCATTGCTTCTCTTAACAAGAAAATGAGTATTGTGATGCCTGCGCCGAGGATAGCTCCGAGGATTGTGTTTCTTGCAACGTTCGGAGCCGATGGGGAAAGCGGAAGCGTTGCATAGTCAACTACTGAAACTGCGCCGCCGTTGAGAACTCGCTTGAATTCGCCGGGGGCAACCCTTGTGATCGTATCCGCCAGAATCTGGGCTTCCTTGGGGTCTGTGTGCGTAACCGAAATTTTGAAAATTTCAGTCGAAGAAACAGACTCGGCAGAAATCATACCCTTTATCTGCGATGCCGTGTAATTAAGCCCTGACTGCGCTGCAACCTTATCAAGAACTGTTCTGCTGTTTAAAATAACAACGCATGTTTCAAGAAGCTCTCGCGAAACCTCAACATCACTTGTTGTAACAATGGACGACTTGCGCTCAGTCGTGTTTGAAACGTGAAGCAACGTCTGCGAGGTGTAGACAGGGGTGATGAAAAAGTTGCTGAAAACAAAGAAAGCGAGTGCACACAAAAGCGTTATCCCCACTATACTGCGAGCACGTGAAAGCAACACTAGCACTGTTTTTTTTAAATCCAACTCCATCAGATATATCCTCCTTATGAGTCAGCAAAAGCCTTTTTTCTTTATATACTTCTATAATACGGTATACGATGATATACTGAAAATACTTCATCTTTAATAAAGCGATATGTAAAAAAACAGGGCAAAAACCCCATAGTAATACCAGTATGTTTATACTATCATAATAATTTGTTTTTGTAAAGCAAAAATTTTTAATTCTGCTTTTTTTTTGAGAAATCTTTTAATATTTTGTCAATTGAATTCTCAATTTTTCCATTGTTGTCGATTTTTGCATCTGAAAATTCCAAATATTTCCCAATTCGCCTTTCATATAGCGCGGCAACACTCTTTGAAAGAGGGCGGTTATCTGTTGCGAGCTTTTGCAAATCCCGCTCAATAAAATATATCCTGCCGTTTTGGGAAAGAGAATCAAAGTTCTCACTTCTCTCCACAACACCGCCACCGGTAGAAATTACAAGCCCGCTCTCCTTTGAAATCTCTGCAACTACCGATTTTTCAATCTCACGAAATTCTGCCTCACCCCGGGTTGTGATAATCTCCGCCGGAGACATTCCCAAGCGGGCTTCTATTTCCGCATCTGTGTCGCAAAGCTTTTTTGATGTCAATTCAGCAAGGCTTGTTGCAATCGTAGTCTTTCCGCTTCCGGGCATTCCTATAAGAACAATGTTGGCAATTTCCTTCCAAACAGTTGCGACAGCTTTGTCGACAAGAGTTTCGGGCAGCTTTTTTTCAAGAAAAAGCTCAGCCGAGCGAAAGGC
Organism: Eubacteriales bacterium; assembly: GCA_045649265.1. Lineage (GTDB taxonomy): Bacteria > Bacillota > Clostridia > Oscillospirales > JAAYXM01 > SIG480. Next base: position 46,479 of record JAZRPO010000065.1, on the reverse strand, counting down.
TTGCGCCGCAAGCATATAAAGGCCGGTGGCACAGGGGATTTTAAGCCTTTCGGCAGTTTGAAGCAGACGCGTCTTGAGTGGGTTGTATACAACATCAACAACACCTTCGCAGTTTGGAAATCGCGACAAATCTATTGGGACACTCTCGTTTTTGGGGTACATTCCGACAGGGGTGGTGTTTATAACAATTTGTGTATCAGCAAGATTATAAACGTTATCGTAATTAACCTCTCCGCTTCTCGAAACCACCGTTATCCGCGCCGCATTAAGCTTTTTTGCCGCAAAGCAAGCTGTTTTTGAGGTTCCTCCGCTTCCGAGAACTATGACGTTCTTCCCCGAAAGCGAAATTTTGGCTTTTGAAAGCATATACATAAATCCGAAAACGTCGGTGTTTTCTCCGTATATCTTGCCGTTTCGGTGGACTACCGTATTTACGCTGCCTGCCGCCTTGGCGGTTTCGGAGCATTCATCACACAGCGAAAAGGCAAGCTCTTTATACGGGATTGTTACATTCATTCCCGATAGCTCCCCGCTCTTTAAGAGCCTTTCAAACTCTTTCTTTTCTACTGCATGGTAACTGTATTCATAATCTGCAAAAACCGCATGAATCTGTTTTGAAAAGCTGTGGCGCAAAGTTTCGCCCAAAAGGCCACACTTCCGAACCATTTTTACACTTCCTTTTAAAAAACCGGCGGGGAAAAACCCCGCCGAAGAATTTAGAACATAGAGGGAATGTCTTTTCCCGAAAAAGCAAGCTCAATCGCATCAACAAGCTCTTTTACCTCTCCTACTGCAACGTAGAACTCTGCTGGTTTGCCGTCTACTCTTGCGGCATACTGCCTTTCGTTTAACCTGTGCAAAGAAAGGGTTGATCTTTTTCCGTTTTTAAGCCGTGCCGTAATAGCTATTTCGGCTTCGGTAAGGTTGTTTGAGCCTGAATATTCTCCGGCAAGAGAAAAACGCACCGATTTAACAAACAGGTTTTGTGCATTGCTGCCGGAAAGCTCTTTTCCGTTAAAGCTGCCCTTTACCTCGTTTTCCGTTACCGATAGGTTTAAGGTTGCAGCTCTTCCGTCTGCGAGCTTATATTGAAGCGAGGATACTTCGTTTGAATTGAAAAACCAGATCAGCCTCATAGTTATATCTGTATGCGAAAGCGTGGAAAGGTCTATGGCTTCTTTGGTTTCCAATACGGAGGGAATACCCTCCTCCATAATATAGCTTGTTCCGTTCTTTGTAGTTGCTCCTATGAGAATTGAAACCGAGATTCCGTTTGCGGTTTCAAAACGAAGCTTTGCAGCCTTGTCAAGCCCGTACTTTGAAAGATCCTTGGGGTTATCCTCAACCACATGATCAGCTTCTATCCCAACGATTTTTTTGAGAAACGCCTCATTGATTGTGTCCGGATTTGCGTTTGCTGAAACCGGTGATGTCAGCTTATAGGGAAGATCAAGCAACGTTCTTTCAGCGTCAAGCGCTATCTCTTCTTCGCTTTTGCGGACAACCCTTATCGGCTCCTTGCCGTGTGGTGTGTATTCCGCCATTGTTATAAGCTCGGTATCTTCAAACGTTTTAAAAAGCTCTATTTCGCGGTATTCTGACTTTGTCTTCATGAAGGCATGCTCAATCGTCTTTCCTACTATATAAACATTGCTGCTGTCTGCACGGCGAAGATATGCCCCGTCATTTATGGCAAGCGAATCGCCCAAAAGAAGCGTTACTCGTTCTCCGTTTTTAAGCGAAATTTTTACTGTGCGGCGCGGAGAGTCAAAGCCAAACACTTCATCCTCTCCTGCCTCAAGCTCTTCAAGAGCCACCAGAGGACCAAGGTAGTGGGCAAGAGTTGACAGTTCTCTGCTGTTATAGGCAAGGGGACCGTTTTCTCCTCGTATGCGGGCATCTCTTCCAAATTCCGTTTCGAACCATTCTATTTCAAAGCTCTCTCCCGAATCCGAAGTTATTTCAACGGAGGAAATTTCCTCCGGCAAAAACTCGGTGATGCAGATGTTTTCGGAAGACTCCGGAACATTCGGGCCGCCGGGTGCTTCCGAGGCTTTGTTTGGAATAAGTTTTATTGCTGCGAACACTGCAAGGCTAATCACAACAAGCGCTGCCGCGCAGATAATAACGGATTTAAACTGTTTCATTATCTGTTCTTCCTCTTTAAAAACACAAATATTCCGGCAAGGATAATTGCAGCCGGGATTACTGCTATAAGAAGCAGTCGCAGCCCTTTTGCTTCGTTTTCGGTTATGTTGAGGTCATAATCCGAAACAACGGTTGGTGCAATTTCCATTGTCTTGGTGTTCGGGTTGGAATAGCTTGTAAGACGAGCAAGCAGAGTTCCGTTAAATGCACGGGGCACTGCTGTTATCTCTTCAAGCGCCATTGCATATGAACCAAAAACCGCAATCCTTGAATAGCTCTGATCGGTTACACTTCCAAGCGCTTTTTCCGAAATCGCCGCTGTTACAAACGGGCCGGAAGCATCGCCCGCTGCACGCGTAAATTCCTTTATCGTCTTGTCTGCAGAAATTTCCTTTGCATAGGATGTGTCCTTTGTTACGACGAGCGGGAGAGTTCTCATATATTCTTTTTCAGACCACAGAAGCTCTATCGGCCGTGCCTCAGGCGAGAGCACGAACGACTGGCCCTGGAGCTCTTTTTTTATTGCCTCGTTTTCTGCAATATCAGAAATTACTATTCCTGGAGACATGTATGCATTTGACTCGTCACAGATTACCTGCTGCGAGAAGGCAATTCCCCATTCTGAGAGGTATCTCTCAAGCACAGGGAGGCTCGGAGTCTCCATACTCCAGAAGACATAGAGGTTTCTTCCGCCGGTTGAGAGATATTTTTCGAGAGTTTCAATTTCCTCTGCTGTAAAGTCTGTTCCGGGAGCGGAGATTACGAGGTTTGTTATTCCCTCCGGAATGCCGGAGAGCAAATCAACATCTGATATTTCAAAGTTGTTGCCGGAAAAATGAGAAACGAGCGCGTCCGGCTTGGTTTCACCGTGGCCCATAACAAAACCGGCAGATGTGACCTCAGCAGAGGAGGTATATAAAATCGCGCCGGAAAGCTTTTCTTCAATCTGGTAATATACCTTGCTTTGCTTTCCGATTTGATATGCAAACTCCGCACTGCTTACAACGATATACCGCTCCGGACCTTCTACTACTATGTCTCGGAGAGATGCTCCCTTTGCCTTGGGGTATTTGCTGAAAAACTGCGGGTTTTTGTCCGGATCTATAAACTCATACTCCACCTTTCCGCCGGAGGCGGTGGCGTATCTCTGGATTGTTTCAAGGCAAAGCTTTGAGATTTCGCCTTTTTCCATATCCGGCCGGGCAGAAAGTATGTAGATGTCGACATCGGTTTCAAGCTCTTTTAACATATCACGGGTTTCATCCGAAAGGCTGTATTGCCCGGATTCGGTCATGTCGAGCTTTAAAGAGAATCGGTCTGTCAGAAATTCCGCAAAAATATTCAAAACCACAACCACAGCAACGAACAAAACCGTCAGCATTACGCTTGCCGAGCCGTATTGCAGCTTTCTTTTATTAAAAGAAAATTTCATTTTTGTTTCCTCCTCTTTTTTAACATCTTTGATTTTCAAGGGCCAACCTCAGCTCCAACGGCGTTTTTCAATAACTCGGGAGGTGAAGAACAAAAACAGCACCGAAAGGCTTATAAAATAAACCACATCCGAAAGGGAGAAGATTCCCTGTGTAAAGTTTGCAAACCTCGTTATCAAAGAAAGGAAAGAGGCAATCGCTGAAATAAACTCAACGTTTGTAGCGGTGAAAACTACGTTTAGAAAAAAGAAAAGGGAAAGCGTGAGCATTGAAAGAACCGCAGAAATAATCTGGCTTTCCGTCAGCGATGACATGAACTGTGAAATCGCAATATACGCCGCTCCTGCGAGAATTATTGCGGTATAGTTTCCAACTGTTATTCCCAGAGAGAGCTTGCCGTAGCTTGCGGACAAAACGGGGTAGATGAGTGTCAGGGCAAGCGAGATAAGAAAAACCACGCAGGCTGCAAAAAACTTGCCGAGAACAATCTCTCCAGTTGTAACGGGGGCAGTAAGCAGGAGCTGGTCTGTCTTCTGCTTCTTCTCCTCGCTCCATATGCGCATTGTCATAATGGGAATAAGAAAAATCATGGCAATTAACATATACATAAAGAGCCCTATAAAGTTGCTTTTATAGGTGGAAATGCACATTATGCTGTAAAGGATGTTCATAATGAGCGCAAATGCCGCGCAATAGACAAAGCCCGTTCCGCCGGTAAAGTATGAGCGGAGCTCTCTTTTAAAAATCGCTTTCATTTCTTATTTCTCCTCCTTCTTCGTCAGCCGTGCAAATACCGATTCAAGCGACGCATCTATCTGCGCAAAGGAGAGAAGAGGAAGGTCGTTCTGTGCAGCTGCATAGAAAACGTTCTTTCTTATGTCAGCACCGTCCTCTGCAGTTATAACGAACTTTCCGCTTTCGCATACAACATCCGTTACACCGGGGATTTGTGCGAGAATTGCGATTATGTCGCCGGCATCTCCCTCTATCTGAGCTTCAAACTTGCTCTGCTCTCCGAGGTCGTGCATAAGGTTTTTTACCGTATCATCTGCAACAATTTCGCCCTCGTTTATTACTATAATTCTCTCGCAAACAGCCATGACCTCAGGGATTATATGAGTCGATAGAATAACCGTCCTGTCTTTTCCGAGGTTTTTTATAAGGCTTCTGATTTCCATAATCTGGTTTGGGTCAAGCCCGACAGTCGGCTCGTCAAGAATAAGCACCTCGGGGTCTCCGATAAGAGCCTGAGCAATTCCCACACGCTGCTTGTATCCCTTTGAGAGATTCTTTATAAGACGACGGCGGACATCCAAAAGCCCGACAAGCTCGCAAATGCTTGTTATATGTTCGCTTCTTGGCTTATCAACCTTTTTGAGCTCATATACAAATTCGAGATATTCGTCAACCGTCATATCAAAGTAGAGCGGGGGCTGCTCCGGCAGATACCCTATGTGCCTGCGCGCGGAAATAGCATCGTCAAGCACGTCAAACCCTGCAATGGATGCGCTTCCGCCGCTTGCAGAGAGATATCCCGTAAGAACGTTCATGGTTGTGGATTTTCCGGCACCGTTCGGGCCTAAAAATCCCACAACCTCGCCGCGCTCAATAGAAAACGAAATTCCTTTGACAGCGACCTTTGTACCGTATTTTTTTGACAGGTTTTCAATCCGTATCATTATCTCAAACTTCCTTTTTGTTTCTTGTGATTTATTGTAGCACAAAACTAAGAGACGTTTGTTAATAAAGTGTAAAAGAGAACTTATTCGGGTTTGTCGGTAATTTCTATGTGGAGATCGGAAAGCTGGACATCCTCTACAAAGTCAGGCGATGCCATCATAATCTCCGATGCGTTCTGAACCTTGGGGAAGGCGATAACATCGCGGATGTTATCTGTTCCCGCAAGAAGCATAACAAGCCTGTCAAGACCGAAAGCAAGACCGCCGTGAGGAGGCGCGCCATAAGAAAATGCTTCTATCATATGACCGAAGCGGTCATTGGCTTCTTCTTTCGTAAATCCAAGAGCCTGAAACATCTTCTCCTGGAGGTCAGAGGAGTGAATCCTTATCGAGCCGCCACCGGCTTCGTTTCCGTTTATAACAAGGTCATATGCCTTTGCCCTTGCATTTGCAGGATCTGTCGTCATGGTTTCGACATCCTCATCCATCGGAGCGGTGAACGGGTGGTGCTTTGCAACGTAGCGGTCCTCTTCCTCGGAATACTCAAACAACGGAAACTCGACAACCCAGAAAATATCGTAGCGGTCGGGGTCGATTGCGCCGAGGCGCTTTGCACATTCCGAGCGAAGCGCACCGAGCGATGCAAAAACAACATCGTCTTTTCCGTCTGCAACAACAAAGATGACATCGCCGTTCTTTGCGCCTGCCCGGTCGACTATCGCCTTGACCTCATCCTCTGTGAGGAATTTCGCAAAGCTTGATGAAACGGTTCCGTCTTCTGCAATTTTATACCATGCAAGGCCCTTTGCACGATATGTCTTTATCCATTCGGCAAGGCCGTCAATTTCTTTTCTCGCAAACTTCGCGCCACCGTCGACCTTGATCATACGGACACTTCCGCCGGCTTCAACTGCGCCTGAGAAAACTTTGAATCCGCACGCTCCGGCTATGTCTGAAATGTCACAAAGCTCGTATCCGAAGCGCGTATCCGGCTTGTCCGAACCGAAGCGCTCCATAGCTTCGCGATAGGGTATGCGGCGAAGCGGAAGCTCTATTTTTCTTCCGAGCACCTTTTCAAAAAGGTATGCAACAAAGCCTTCGTTAACTGAAATTACATCATCGACATCCGCAAATGACATTTCAAGGTCAATCTGAGTGAACTCCGGCTGGCGGTCTGCCCTGAGGTCCTCATCGCGGAAGCAGCGTGCAATCTGCATATATCTGTCAAAGCCCGCAAGCATAAGAAGCTGCTTGTACTGCTGCGGGGACTGGGGAAGCGCATAGAACTTTCCCGGGTGTACTCGTGACGGAACAAGATAGTCACGCGCACCCTCCGGCGTGGATTTCGTAAGAATCGGGGTTTCTATCTCGAAGAAGCCGTTTTCATCGTAATAATCGCGCGCAAGCTTTGTTATACGGTGACGCAATGCAATAAAGCGCTGCATGTCAGGACGGCGCAGGTCAAGATATCTGTATTTAAGACGAAGAACATCGTTGACATCGCTGTCCTCCACAATTTCAAACGGGGTTGTCTGTGCTTTTGAGAGAATTCGCATATCTTCGGCAAGAATTTCTACTGCGCCGGTAGGGATTCTGTCCGTTATTGCGCCCTCGCCGCGACTTCTGACCATTCCTTTGATTGAGAGGACATACTCGCTTCTTACCGTGAATGCCTTTTTAAAGAGCTCGGCATTTTCAGCCTCGTCAAAGGTGCACTGGATTATGCCCGAGCGGTCACGAAGGTCAATAAAGATAAGACCGCCAAGGTTTCTCACGCGCTGAACCCAGCCGCAGACGGTTGCAGGGCTGCCTATGTTTTCTGCACGGAAAACTCCGCAATAATCAGTTCTTTTCATGCCTGTAATGTTTTCCATTATATTTAAACCCCTTCGATGTAATTTTTAATTGCAGCAGCAGAAAGCTCACATTCCGAGGTTTCTCCGCTTTCCATGTTTTTGAGGGTTACTCGTCCGCTTTCGATTTCGCTGCCGCCGATAACCGCCGAGAACTTCGCTCCGCACTTACCGGCAAATTTCATCTGCGCTTTAAGCGAGCGGCCCGAAGTATCGCGCTCTGCCCAGACAGAGAGCCTCCGAAGCTCATAAACCAGCCTGTGGGAAATCATTTCTGCATCAGAATCGGCATGAGCTATGAAAATCTGCGGAACAAGGCGGTCAGCCTCGAGCTTGCCCTCAGCTTCAAGCGTAAGCATAAGGCGCTCTATTCCGCAGCCAAAGCCTAGCCCCGGGACAGACGGGCCGCCGAGAGATTCAACAAGACCATTGTATCTTCCGCCACCGCAGACGGTCCCTTGTGCACCGATGCTTGAAGAAACAAATTCAAATACTGTGTTTGTGTAATAGTCAAGCCCTCTTACAAGCATGGGGTCAAGCGTGAAATCAATTCCTGTCTCGCGAAGGCATGCTTTGAGCTTTTCGAAATGCTCGCGGCACGAGTCGCAGAGATAATCCGAGATTTTCGGGGCATCCTTTGAAATTGCTTTGCAGATTTCGCTTTTGCAGTCGAGAATTCTCATCGGGTTTCTGTCAAGACGGTCAAGGCAGGTCTGGCAGAGCTCTCCCTTTTTAGTTTCAAAGTACGCTTTCAGCTCGGCATGATATGCCTTTCTGCATTCGCGGCAGCCGCAGGAGTTTAAGTGAAGCTCTGTGCCTGTGATTCCGAGCTCTGAAAGCATCGTTGCCGCAAGGGAAATAACCTCGGCGTCTGCGCTTGCATCGCTTGCGCCAAAGCATTCGATTCCAAATTGATGATGCTCACGAAGCCGCCCTGCCTGAGGCTTTTCGTAGCGGAAGTTCGGAGCAATATAATAAACCTTGAGAGGCAACGTTCCCGCATGGAGAGAGTGCTCTATGAAGCTTCTGACGACGCTCGCAGTGCCTTCGGGGCGAAGCGCCATATGGCGGTCACCCTTGTCGTAGAAGTCGTACATCTCCTTCTGGACAACGTCGGTCGTGTCACCAACGCCACGGTCAAAGAGAGCAGCTTCTTCAAAGGTGGGGAAGCGAATTTCCCTGAACCCGAAGCGATGAGCGAGGTTGCGAAGCTTTTCTTCAAGTATTTGCCAAGCGCGCGCCTCGTCGGGAAGAACGTCTCGTGTGCCGCGCGGAGCTGTAATTTTTTCCATAAATCTCACTGCCTTTTTACCTTATTCTGCCGAATGTTTCTTATCAAAAAATTTTATCGTATTTGCGCTTAATTGTCAAGGGTTTGGACCTCTTTTGCGGGGTCTGGTAAATTTTTTGCATTTCATTTTTTGCGCCTTGGTAATATAATTGTTTTAGAAATGTTACACGGAGGAAATACATATGGAAATTATTGAGATCGGACGCCATTCTTTTTGTGCAAAGCTATGCACCGACAAGCGCCCCGAAAGCAAGAGGGAGCTTCGCTCCCTTGCTGAAAAGCTTTTTCGGGAGCAGGGCGTGGAGATTTCCGAAAACGCGGAGATTACCGCCTACTCAAACGGGATTTCGCTTCTTGTTTTTGTTTCGGAAAACTCGGATTTTGCCTCGAGCCGCCTTTTGTCCGTTTTAAGCTCCTGACCTCATCCGAATGCCCCCTGAAGTTTTGATGTTTTTTTTATAAAATAATTTACAAATCAAATTTATTATTGTATAATTATTATAAAAGCTCGAAAGGGGGATTTTGCGGTATGGCTCGTGCTATTTGCGTTGCCTCCGGCAAAGGCGGAACAGGGAAAACTTCTGTCGCAGCCGGTATTGCATGCTGCCTCGCGGCACTTGGAAAGCGCGTTATCGTTCTGGATGCCGATGTCGGTCTCCGCAATATGGACATCGTTTTAGCAGTGAGCGAGCTTGCTCTCTTCGATTTCTCCGATGTTATCTCAAAAAACGTCTCTCTTTCGCAGGCGCTTCTTTCCCATCCGCTTGTTGAAAACTTATCGCTTCTTTCTGCTCCTCTCGGCGAAAATGCCGGAAAGAACGTTTCTCCCGAAGAGCTTGCGTCTCTTGTAAGTGAGTTAAAGGAGCTTTGCGATTTTTGTATTATTGACTGCCCCGCAGGCCTTGACTTTGGCTTTCAGCTCGCAGCGGCGGCGTCCGACAGCGCAATTTTAGTTGCTACTCCCGACACGGTTTCTTTGAGAGATGCTCAGCTAACGCGCGCCTCGCTTCGTGCAAGAGGGATTTCCGACATCAGGCTTGTTGTAAACCGAGTTAGGCCCTCTCTCATCCGCCGTCTTGCATCGCTCAACGTTGATGAGGCGATTGACAGGACAAGCACCCAACTCATAGGGATTGTTCCTGAGGATAAGAACGTTATTGAGGCTGCCAACCGCGGCTCTCTGGTTTTTTCAAATCTCCGTTCACCCGCAGCTCGTGCATATCGCAATATCGCAAAGAGAATTTGCGGAGAAAATGTTCCGATTATGAAGATTTCAAAAAAGCTTTAAGAGGAAATTACCATGAACATAGCACTGATTTCACACGACAAAAAGAAGGAACTTATGATTCAATTCTGCACGGCTTATAAAAGCGTGCTTTCAAAGCATACTCTCTGCGGTACCGCCACTACTGCAAAGCTCATCTCCGAAGCAACGGGGCTTCCCGTTCACCAGTTTCTCGCCGGTATACAGGGCGGAGTTCAGCAAATTGGCGCAAGAATTGCATACAACGAGATTGATATGATGCTTTTCTTCCGCGACCCGATCTCTGCCAATCCGCACGAGCCTGACGTCCTCGCGCTCTTACAGCTTTGCGATACTCATAACATTCCCGTTGCAACAAACATCGCAACTGCCGAGGTTCTGATTCTCGGGCTTGCTCGCGGAGATATGGACTGGCGAGATATTATGAGAGAAAAGCCGTCAGGCCAAAGTGTTCTTTAATTTAAAATTCTAAATCCTGTAATACCACAGTATTACAGGATTTTTTTGTTTCTATTTCGTTTGTTTTTACAGCGGGGCTGCTTTTATTTTTGCAAATCTTCTCGGATACTTTTGCGGAGTGTTTTTCACCTTTTTTATCACGAGAATTGTGTGAATAATGCCGGTATCATAAAGCGGATAGTCTATCCTTTCGCAAAGCTCGCCGCCAAGCGTTGAAATTGCGTTCCCGGCACGATTGAGCTCATCGTCACAGTCGGAGGCCTTCATGGCGAGAAAAACTCCGCCAACCTTTACATACGGCAGGCACATCTCACAGAGCACCGAAAGGTCTGCAACCGCACGGGAAACTGCAATGTCATAGCCCTCTCGGTAACCCTGCTCATTTGCAATCTCCTCCGCGCGGGCATGGAGACATTCAACATCCGGGAGGTTGAGCTTTTCGCATACCTCCGAGAGAAAGTTTACTCGTTTTCCGAGAGAGTCGAGGAGCGTGAGCGAGATATCGCTCTTTGCAAGGCGGAGCGGAAGCCCCGGAAACCCAGCACCACACCCGACATCTATAACGCGCTTTCCTGAAAAATCACACGAACGAAGAAGCGAGAGAGAATCTGCAAAGTGTCGAATGCAAACCTCACGCGGCTCGCAGATTGCAGTGAGATTCATAACCTTATTCTTTTCAAGAAGCATATCGGAAAAGGTTATAAATTGCTCAGGGTCTGCTTCTATTTCAAGGCTTTTGAAGATGTTTGTCAGAAGGTCTTTCATAGCTCTGTCCTTTCCGGGCGCTGCTTAATGTAGAGAAGAAGGGCGGCAATGTCAGCAGGGCTTACCCCCGATATTCTCGATGCCTGCCCAACGGATTTAGGGCGGATTGCCGAGAGCTTCTGGCGCGCTTCTGTCCGAAGCCCCGTAAGCGACATATAGTCAATACCATCCGGCAACAGCTTTTCTTCAAGCTTCTTAAACTGTTCTATCTGTGACTTCTGCCGCTTTATATAACCGTCATATTTAAGTGAAATCTCTGCCGTTTCAATAACATTCTGCGGAAGAGAGGGCCTTGCCTTGTCAAAATGGCAAAGGCTTTCATAACCAAGCTGCGGACGGCGGATTAAGTCTGCAAGGGAGGCTCCGGTAACGAGGGCGGAGGTTCCTTTTTCCTCCAAAAAAGCGTTTATTTCATCGCCGGGCGCAACTATCGTTTTTTCAAGCCTTTTTATTTCTTTTTCCAAAAGCTCCTTCTTTTTGAGCATTCTTTCATATTTCTCCCGGGAAACAAGCCCCAGAGCGTACCCGCGCTCAGTGAGGCGGAGGTCGGCATTGTCCTGACGGAGATAAAGCCTGTACTCCGAGCGGGAGGTCATCATTCGATACGGCTCATTTGTGCCCTTTGTTACAAGGTCATCAATGAGCGTTCCGATGTAGGAATCCGAGCGACTTAAAATAAACGGGGGCTTTCCGAAAAGCTCATGGGCAGCGTTGATTCCTGCAATCAGACCCTGCACCGCCGCCTCTTCATATCCAGAAGAGCCGCAGAACTGGCCTGCACCATAAAGCCCTGATATTGTTTTTACCCGAAGTGTTGCATCAAGCGCAAGGGGGTCGATGCAGTCGTATTCTATCGCATATGCAAAGCGCATTATCTGCGCATTTTCAAGCCCTTTTATTGAATGAACTATCAGAAGCTGAATGTCCTCAGGCAGTGAAGACGAAAGGCCCTGAATATACATTTCATCCGTCGAAAGCCCCATGGGCTCAACAAAGAGCTGATGACGGCGTTTATCCGCAAATCGCACAACCTTGTCCTCGATAGACGGACAATATCTCGGTCCGACACCTTCTATATTTCCTGAAAAAAGCGGAGAGCGGTGCAGATTTTCTCGGATTATCCGATGGGTTTCCTCATTTGTATACGTAAGGTGACAGATTGCGCGGTTTTCAAGCTTTTTGTCGGTATCAAAAGAGAACGGAGCTATGTCCTCATCGCCCGGTTGCGGCTCCATTTTAGAAAAATCAACGGAACGCGCATTAATTCGCGGCGGAGTCCCCGTTTTGAAGCGGCGAAGCGGAAGTCCGATTGCAAGAAGGTTTTTTGTAAGCTCGCTTGCAGCAAACATTCCGTCAGGACCGCCCTCGCGCGAGGTTTCGCCAACGGTTGTCTTTCCGCCGAGGTATGTGCCTGTGGCGATAATGCAGGCTGATACGAGATATCGCCCTCCTGAGGCTGTGACAACTGCACAGATACGCCCGTTTTCAACCTCAATCTTTGTTATTTCCGCTTGGAGAAGGTGCAGATTTTCACATTCTTCAAGCGCGCGCTTCATTCGAGCCTGATATGCGCGCCGATCAGCCTGAGCGCGGAGAGAATACACCGCCGGGCCTTTGCCCCGGTTTAACATACGGTATTGAATGCAGGTATCATCCGCCGCTCTGCCCATTTCACCACCGAGCGCATCGAGTTCACGGACAAGATGCCCCTTTGCAGTTCCGCCGATTGCGGGGTTGCAGGGCATATTCCCGACAGAGTCAAGATTTATCGCAAAGCAAATAACGCGCGCGCCGAGCCGAGCTGCAGAAAGCGCCGCTTCGCAGCCTGCATGCCCCGCTCCGATAACTGCTATATCATATTTTCCTGCTATATATTCCATAGATTTTCCCGTCTTCTCAATTTAATGTGATTCTTAATTCAATATTATACTATAAAGCGCGGATTTCCGCAACGTAAAATTTCATAAAACGGCTTGACTTGCGACACTTTCTCTGTTGATAAATCCCTATGCATGTGGTATAATTAGGTAAAAATTTTCAGGCATTTCATCAAAGGAGATTAAAAAATGAAAAGAATCATTTCTTTAACAATATGTGTGATTTTACTTTTTTCGCTTTTCCCGGCGCAGGCACTTGCCGCAAGCTCTACGCTCTCGCGCGAGAGCGAGCTTGCCGCTGATTTGAAAAGCCTCGGGATTTTCAAGGGCGTTTCTGAAACCGACTTTGCCCTCGACCGCGCTCCTACCCGCACGGAGGCGCTCGTTATGCTCATCCGCGTTCTGGGAAAGGAAGCTGATGCTCTCAATAAAGGCGGACGGCACCCATTCCTCGATGTTCCCACCTGGGCAGACAGCTATGTCGGATATGCGTATGAAAACAAGCTCACCAACGGAATTTCGGCGACAAAATTCGGTGGCGGAGAATCTGCATCCGCGTCAATGTATCTGACCTTCGTTCTTCGCGCGCTTGGATACTCTGACACAGCGGGCGACTTTACGTGGGATAATCCCTTTACGCTTGCGCGCCAGACTGGGATAATGAACGGAAACCCCGATATCCTCAACTTTTTAAGGGGTGATGTTGTTCTTGTCTCTTATGCAGCGCTTGAAGCGGAGGTTAAGGGAACGAAGAAAACGCTCGCTATGAAGCTTATAGAAGCTGGGGTTTTCTCGGCAGCAGCATACAACACCTTCTACAACGTTTCCGAATTTGAGAATGAGGGAGCTCCCAAAGATTATACCTCTGAAGAAATTTATAACCGTTGTTCTCCTGCCGTTTTTTATGTTGAAAACTACGACAGAAACGGAACTGCGATTTCCTCCGGAAGCGGATTTTTTATTGATCAAAATGGAACGGCTGTCACGAATTACCACGTTATTGAAGGTGTCACAAAGTCAAGGATTTATCTCTCTGATAAGAAAAAATGGTATAACGTCGTGGGAGTTTATGATTACAGCGCAAAAAATGACTGGGCTGTCATAAAGGTTGACATTTCAAATTCTCCGTATCTTGAAATTTCAAGTGAAGAACCGCTCGGCGGCGAGGAGGTCTTCGCAATCGGAAGCCCGCACGGACTTGATAACACAATTTCAGAGGGCCTGATTTCAAACACCAACCGAACACTTGACGGTGTTCGTTTCCTGCAGATAAGCGTTCCGACCTCCAACGGTTCATCAGGCGGCGCCCTTATAAACCGCAAAGGTCAGGTTGTCGGAATAACCTCGGCGGGGTTTAACTTCGGTCAGAATCTGAATCTCGCACTTCCGATTTCAGTTATTAAAGGCTATTCAACACAAAGAGCTTTTCCTCTGTCCGCAACAGGTGAGTTTGATAACGAAAATGTCGTCGGAGATATTGATGCTTCAGGACTGTCCCGGCAACAGATCGCTTATAAGCTTCTCCTCTCCTGGATATATAACTATTCAAATGCAACAGTGGGAGGAAGCCCTGCATACGTTATGACAATGGAAAGCGAAACCGCGTGGGATGCCCAAGTAGAGTATACTCTTTACTATGACGAGGAATATGATTGCATAACCCTGATGTGTATGTATGTCTATTCCGACGGAGAAGGCTTTTTCACCACGATTGACATTGTTCCCGATGAAGAAAAAGCGTTTTCCCGCTATTACTACTTCGAGGACATAAGTCAGAACGGATATTCTGCATGCGGCGTTTCGAATATATATAAACGCGATTTTGCCTACAAGACTTACTACTTCTTTGACAAGACAGACGGAATGGATTATGATTCCCGCTCTACCCACATGGGCAATGCAGGCAATCTTTTCTATATGAGCCTTAATTTTGCCGATGAACTAATGAATGATAATCTCTCCGGCTATGGTGTTTCGGGGATTGCCGACCTCGGTTTCGAAGCTTTCGAATATACTGAGTAAAAATCACTCCGTCTCTTATAGCTATTGACTTTTTGTAAAACACCGTGCTATAATACATTAAAATGACATTATCACTTTATGGAGGCCTTTAAAAATGAAACATATCAAGACTTTAAAAACTCGCGATCTTTGCAAGAGCGCAACAAACGGCGGCTGCGGCGAGTGCCAGACATCCTGCCAGTCCGCTTGCAAGACAAGCTGCGGAATTGCAAACCAGAAGTGTGAAAGCACAAAGAAGTAAGTTCTCACAAACACAAAATGCCGCCTGAGGGCGGCATTTTTTTAAAGGAGATTTAAGTTTTATGATACATATGTATAAACAGGGCGGGCTTAACATCGTTATTGACGTTTTCTCCGGAAGTGTTCACGCTGTTGACGATATTGCCTACGACATCATCGCTCTCTTTGAAGAAAAAGATCGCGATGTAATTTTGTCCGCTCTTTCTGAAAAATACGATACAAACGACGTTGCGGAATGTTATGAGCAGGTTCTGGAGCTTCGCGATTGCGGAAAGCTCTTTTCGAAAGACACATTTGAGGAACGAGCCGCAGAGCTTAAGGAAAGAACCTCCGGGGTTGTCAAGGCGCTTTGTCTTCACGTTGCGCACACCTGCAACTTAAACTGCTCTTATTGCTTCGCAAGCCAGGGCAAATATTCGGGAGAGCGCGCAGTTATGAGCTTTGAAACGGGAAAGGCCGCGCTTGATTTTCTCATAGCAAATTCGGGAAGCCGCCGTAATTTGGAGGTTGATTTCTTCGGCGGCGAACCGCTTATGAATTTTGACGTTGTGAAAAAGCTCGTTACTTATGCACGCTCAATAGAAAAGGATTCGGGGAAAAACTTCCGCTTCACGCTCACTACAAACGGCATGCTCATTGACGATGATGTCATTGATTTTGCAAACCGGGAAATGTCAAACGTCGTTCTCAGTCTCGACGGCAGGCGCGAAATCCACGACCGCTATCGTGTGGACTATTCGGGGCAGGGAAGCTTTGATGCTATTGTTCCGAAATTTCAGAAGCTCGTTGCGGCGCGCGGCGGAAAAGGGTATTATATGCGCGGAACTTTTACGCACCAAAACCCCGACTTTGTTGAAGATATAAAGACGATGCTCGAGCTCGGATTTACCGAGCTGAGCATGGAGCCTGTCGTTTGCGCTCCGGAAGAAGAGGCGGCTCTTACTGATGATGACATTGTTATTGTAAAGCAGCAATACGAAAAGCTCGCCGAACTTATGCTCCAACGCGAAAAACAGGGCGAGCCCTTTACCTTCTATCACTATATGATTGACCTTACGGATGGACCGTGTATCTATAAGCGAATCTCAGGCTGCGGCTCCGGCACCGAATATATGGCTGTTACTCCGTGGGGAGACCTTTATCCCTGCCACCAGTTCGTGGGGGATGAAAAGTTCTGCCTCGGAAACATCTATGACGGCGTTACCAACTCTGCTATTCAGGATGAATTCCGAAAATGCAACGTTTACGCTCATCCCGACTGTGACAATTGCTGGGCAAAGCTCTATTGCTCGGGCGGCTGTGCGGCCAATGCATATCACGCAACGGGAAGCATTACGGGAATTTACCAAAGCGGATGTGAGCTTTTCAGAAAGAGGATGGAATGCGCAATTTTCCTCGAAGTTTCGCGCGCATTGAGTGACGAATAATGAAAACGCCGATTTACAGCTTTCTTAAAAAATACTCCTCTTCATCTGCTGTCAGGCTACATATGCCGGGGCACAAGGGGAAATATGCTCGCGCAGATATTACAGAAATTCCCGGTGCAGATGTTCTCTACAACACCTCAGGAATAATAAGAGAAAGCGAAGATAATGCCTCAGCTCTTTTCGGAAGCGCGAGAACGATTTACAGCACAGAGGGCTCATCTCTCTGCATCAGGGCTATGCTTTATCTCGTGAAGCTCTATGCAAAGAGCCGCGGGGAAGAACCTCTCGTTCTTGCCGCGCGAAACGCACACTTTTCGTTTGTATCCGCCGCTGCGTTGCTTGATATTGATGTCAAATGGATTTATCCCAAAGACGGAAGCCTTCTTTCGTGTCATATAGATTTAAAAGCTCTTGAAGAAAAGATTTCCGCGCTCTCTCCGACATGTGTTTACATCACAAGCCCGGATTATCTCGGAAACGTTGCCGACATTGAAAAAATTTCGGAGGCCTGCAAAAAACACGGCTGTCTGCTCCTTGTCGACAACGCCCACGGCGCATATTTCAAATTTCTGCCGATTTTGCCTCATCCGCTTGATGCAGGTGCAGATATCTGTTGTGACTCTGCTCACAAAACCTTGCCTGTTCTGACGGGGGGTGCATACCTTCATATCTCGCGCTCATGTCCTCAGTTTTTTTCTCAGAACGCAGAGGCTGCCATGAGGCTTTTTGCATCCACAAGCCCTTCATACCTCATTCTCGAATCTCTTGATAAGGCAAATATGCTCCTTGCAGATAACTTCTCCGCCCGAATATCAAAGGTTGCAAAGCGTGTGGAAAAGCTGCGCATTTCCCTCACGGAGCACGGGTTTTCCGTCATGGGCGACGAGCCTCTTAAGCTCACGCTTCTTCCAAAGTCTTTCGGCTATACGGGCAACGAGCTTTCCTCTTTGCTTTTTGCAAGGAACATCGTTTGCGAATTTTCTGACTCGGATTTTCTCGTTATGATGTTCTCCGCAAATACAACCGGCCGTGATTTGAGAAGGCTCAGAAGGACTCTTTTGGGCGTTATCCGCCGCAGAGCAGTTACATCTTTCCCTCCGCCGATTTTTCCCGCAAAATCAGTTCTGCCGGCGCGAGAGGCCCTTTTTTCAGAAAAGGTCAGAAAAAAAGCTGACGATTGCGAGGGGAGCATCTTTGCCGGAGCTTCAATTTCATGCCCTCCTGCTATACCCATTGTTATATATGGCGAAGAAATCAACAAACCGTTAATAGAATGTATGAAATACTACGGTGTTTCTGAATGCGAGGTTGTAGCAAAGCGATAAAATTAAGCCTGAACGGAATATCCGTTCAGGCTTTTTGTCTGAAATTTATGCTCTGTTGCGGTTGCTCGGGCGCGCATCAGGCCCTGTGTAGTTGATTATAACACGGCGGTTTGGCTCAACGCCTACAGATGTCGTGGAGATGTTCTCCATTCCCTGCAAAGCAACGTGAACAATATGCCTTTCATATGCGTTCATCGGTTCAAGAGCTTTGTTTCTCTTATATTTTATTACCTGGCTCGCAGCGCGGCGGGCAAAGCGGTCAAGCGATTCGCTTCTCTTTGCACGGTAGTTCTCCGCATCGAGAGAAATTCTCTTTTTGCCTTCGCTTTTGCGATTGCATACAAGGCTTGTGAGGTGTTGAAGCGCATCGAGAGTTTCTCCCCGGCGACCGATTATTCCACCAAGGTTTGGGCCTACGATTTCGAGGCAGATAAAACCGTCCTCGCCCTCTTTTTCTTCAACATGGGCATCTTCGCAAATATAGCCTAAAACCTTTGTCAAAAACTCTTTCGCTTCATTGTTTGCAGCATCAGAAGAAGCTGCTTTCTTAGCTTTCTTTTCTGTCTTCGGCGGTTCGGCTACGACAACAGTCTCTTCTTCATCGTCGTCCTCTTCCGTCTCTGAAAATACCTTCATCTTAATTCTTGCAGGGCTTGAGCCTATTCCAAAAAAACCCGATTTTGGATTTTCAAGAACCTCAACCGTAACCTCTTCGCGTTCAAGCCCTAATTCCAAAAGGCCCTTTTCAATGGC
Organism: Eubacteriales bacterium; assembly: GCA_045649265.1. Lineage (GTDB taxonomy): Bacteria > Bacillota > Clostridia > Oscillospirales > JAAYXM01 > SIG480. The sequence continues at coordinate 27,946 of JAZRPO010000065.1, read as the reverse complement.
CTCGTCTATCGTTTTTCCGCAAACTTCAATTTTTCGCGCCATGATTTTTTTCTCCTTCTAAGGCTTTCTCGGCCTTTTTGTTGTAATACGCCGTAAGCAACGGCTCCTGCACGGTTGTAAGGATATTGCTTATGATCCAGTAAAGCCCGAGGCCTGCCGGAACAACAAACGCAATATAAACCGACATAAACGGCATAAGAACATTCATCATGCCCATATTCTGAGCAGGAGCATCCTCTCTAACCGGCTGGGAACGACGGAGAAGCCAGTTTGAAAGCCATGCGGTCAAACCGGAAAGAATCGGAATTACCCACATCGGGGTAATATATTTAAAGTTCGGAATTGCCGCAAGGTCTATACCGAGGAAGCTGAAATCAACTTCTGCAAGCTTCGGCGCAATATTTGTGATAATTTCGCCATATTCTTTAAGATGCGAAGCGACGCCGATTTCAAGCATATATGCACTCTTTTCCGCAGCACCCGTAATCCCTGCCGTAACACCGGCGGCACGGAGAGCTTCCGCCATCTGAGCAATCTGCTCGCTGCTTATCTGGAAAATGTGGGTAAGCGGTTGACGGACAACGGAATAAAGCCCTATCATAATAGGTAAGGTTATAAGAAGCGGAAGGCAGCCACCGAACATGGAAACTCCCTCGTTCTTATAAAGCTTTGAAACCTCCTGAGAATAGCGCTCTTTGTCGTTTTTATACTTTTTTTCAAGCTCTTTGAGCTTTGGTTGGAGCCTGTTCATCTCAAGCATGCTCTTTTTACTCTTCATCTGGAAAGGGAGCATAATGAGCTTTGCGATGATTGTAAAAATGATAATTGCAACACCATATGACCCGACAAGGTTATAACTCATTCGCAAAATCCAGCCAAACGGTTGAACAAGTAATGTATTGTACATAATTTTCCCTTTCATTATACCCGTTCTTTGAAATGTTACGGAACGGGGTCATATCCGCTTTTTTTTGAGAAGGGATGACACCTGCAAATTCTTTTAACTGCAAGATATCCGCCCTTGATTGCGCCGTATTTCTCTATCGCCTGCAAAGCATACTCCGAGCAGGTCGGAATAAATCTGCAACAAGGGGCTTTGTTCGGCGAAATGGCGCGTCTGTAAAACTTAATCAATCCTATGAGAAGACTCTTCATTTCCGCTCCTCCGAAAGAATACCCAGACTTCCGGCCAATTTGAGCAGATTCTTCTCTATTTCCGAAAAGCTCTCCACACTTGCACGCTTTCTTGCAACTACGACAAGATTAATTCCCGAAAGAAAAAGCTCTTCGTTTTTTCGATACGCCTCGCGAATGCGCCGGCGCACGCGATTTCGCACAACTGCCTTTCCGACTTTTGTGCTTACAGTGATTCCTATTTTGTTTGAGGTATTTTTTGTTTTCCTTGCATACATTGCAAGAATGGGAGTTACTGCGGTTTTTCCCCGATGATATAAAAACCGGAATTCCCTGTTTGTTTTGATAGACACCGTTTTTTTCATAAATTTCTCCAAATAAAAAGAAAAAGCCCGAATCGGAAAATCCGAAGGCTACATGGGCTAAATCCTTTTTCAGAGCGGAACTATTAAGGACATTACCTCCGCTCTGTCTGACATGACTTAGTGAGTAAGCCTATTTCTGCCTTTTGCACGGCGGGCAGATAAAACCTTGCGACCGTTGCGGGTTGCCATTCTCTTGCGGAAACCGTGAACCTTTGAGCGATGAAGCTTCTTTGGCTGATAAGTACGTACCATTCTGTTTACACCTCCGTTATAAATTTTAGTGAAAAGCAAAAGCCTTACACTTTTCGATACAGTGTCATTGGATATTATAATTGAAATGACTGCAATATGTCAACTCTTTTTTTCTCCTTCTTCTTTTTCTTTTGCTCCATAAACAAAAAATGTCAGAAATTATTGGTGTAATATATAAATAATATATGTAAATTGTGTTTACTTTTTTTCCGTTTTCTGTTATAATACAGTCATAATAATAAAGTGGGGGAAAGTTATCTATGAACAACGCATCAGACATCTGGAAGAGCGTTTTGAGAGTCATGAGAGATGACCTTAAAATGAGCCGGACAACTCTTGATACATGGTTTGATGACATTGACGCTGTCGAGTTTTCGGACAACTCTTTGCTCCTTGTCACACCTGCTCCTTTTAAAAAGGATGTAATTCAACGAGTTCATTCTCAAAAAATTTTAGATGCGCTGTACGCTGTTTTTTCTGCACCTATTGAATTTGAGCTTTTATCTCGCGATGAGTATGAAAAAAGAAACAATGCTCCAAGCAAAATAATCCCGATTGATTATGAATATTCCTTTGAAAAATTTATTGTCGGCAACTCAAATAAATTTGCGCATGCTGCAGCAAAGGCTGTTGCCGAAGCTCCGGGCACTACCTATAACCCTCTCCTTATACATGGAGAAAGCGGGCTCGGGAAAACTCATCTTCTCTATGCTATTGCGGGAACAGTGAAAAAGAATAACCCGAATGCCAGAATTACCTATGTTAAGAGCGAAGATTTTACAAACGAGCTTATTGACGCGCTTCAAAAAAGAACGCTCTCGGAATTTCGCGACAAATACAGAAATTCTGATATTCTTCTTGTTGACGATATTCAGTTCATAGCAGGAAAGGACAGCACACAGGAAGAATTTTTTCATACCTTTAACGCGCTCTATGAGGCAAGGCATCAGATAGTTCTCACCTCTGACCGCCCGCCAAAGGAAATGGCAAAGCTGGAGGACAGGCTCCGCACCCGATTTGAATGCGGCCTTATTGCAGATATTGAGCCACCTGATTTTGAAACCAGAATGGCAATTATCAGCCTCAAAGCAGATTTGATAGGCCTTTCTCTTACACCTGAACAAAAAGAGATTATTGCAAATAACGTTACGGCAAACGTCCGTCAGCTTGAAGGCGCAGTTCATAAGCTTCTTGCATATCGCGACCTTCTCCAGGATGTTGACGGTATGCAGGCCGCAGAACGCGCAATTCGTGATATATTCGCGGAAAATCCGTGGATTAATCCCACGCCCGAGTTTATTATCAAGGCTGTTTCAAAATACTTTGAAATATCCTACGAAGATATAGTAGGAACGGACCGCTCACAGAAGATGGTAGAGGCGCGAAAGATTGCTATGTATATGGTTCGGGATATGACTCATCTTTCCTTCCCTAAAATGGGAGAGGTTTTCAATAAAAACCACTCTACAGTTATGCACTCTATTGATTCACTTGAAGAGCAGCTTAAAGACGATGCTGTTCTCCGCGAAAAAATCCAGGATGTAAAAAATTCCGTTCTTACTCCGTAAATTTCAACAATTTACTTGTAGAATCCACAGCTAATTCCTGTTGATAAATCTTTTTTTCTTTTTTACCTGTGGAAAAATAAAAAGAAATCAACAAGCAGCTGTGGAAGAAATTTTCCTGTAATTCTGCAGAAATTTAGGGTTTTCCACAGTTTCATCAGCCTATACTAATAATACTAAAATATATATTATATTCTTTTTTATAAAAAAATATTCTTCCCTTAAAGAAAAAATTTTTTTAAGGATTGAGAAAGGAAGCTTGACATGAAATTTATTTGTGAAAAATCAGTTCTTATGACAGCTATCACCAGAACCTCTTGGGCTGTTGCAACAAAGAGCGCAATACCTGTTATGGAAGGCCTTCTGATTGATGCAGAAGATGTTTTAACTCTTACAGGGTATGACCTTTCTACCGGCATTAAGGTTAAAGTTCCGGCTGAGATTTACGAGAGTGGAAAAATAGTAGTAAACGCAAAGATTTTATACGATATAGTAAGGCTTCTTCCTGATGAGCCGATTACATTCTCTACAGACGACAATATGTTTGCAACCGTTGTTTGTAAAAATGTTCGCCATGAGGTTGTTTGCCTTTCTGCAAGAGATTTTCCAGCTCTTCCGGAAATTGAAAAGAAATTTTTCCTTTCTTTTTCTCAAAACGATTTAAAGCAAATGATTTCTCAAACTATATTTGCCATAAGCGGAGATGAATCAAAACCCGTTCACACAGGATCTCTGTTTGATGTAAACGGAGATAAGGTTACTGTTTGCTCTGTTGACGGATTCCGTTTATCTTACAGAACTTCTGAGATAAAGAACGAAAGCGAAGAAGAAAGCTTTTCTTTTGTTGTTCCGGGAGCAACCCTGAAAGAGGTTGAAAAGCTCTGTGAAGAATCTGATGAAAAAGTTTCTATTTGTGTAGGAAAGAAGCATATAATTTTTGAGCTTTCTGATTCAATGATAATTTCAAGAATTTTAGACGGAGATTTCTTAAACTATAAAAATGCAGTTCCAAAGACAAACGCATTTAAAGTTAGAGTAAACCGTCGCGACCTTATAACTGCCATTGAGCGTGTTTCGATACTTATAAATGAGAGAATTAAAAACCCAGTACATCTCAATTTTACCGAGAAAACACTTCATATAAGCTGTAAAACGCCTATCGGATCATCGAAAGACGAATGCGCTCTTTTAAACAACGGAGATACACTCGAAATAGGATTTAACCACAAATATCTCCTTGATGCACTCAGAGCTTGCCCGAATGATGAGGTTGACCTTGAGCTTAATACTCATGTTGCGCCAATTATAATAACTCCGCCTGAAGGAGAAGAATATTTGCATCTTATTCTCCCTGTAAGGCTTAAAGCAGAGTAAAAAATGAGAATAGAAAATCTGTCTCTTCAAAATTTTCGAAATTATAAATCGGCAGAAGTTTCTTTTTGTGAGGGTCAAAATCTTATATTTGGAGAAAACGCACAGGGAAAGACAAATCTTATTGAATCAATTTTCTATCTTTCCTGCCTGAAAACATTTCGTTCTTCAAAGGATTTTGACGCTGTAATGAGCGGAGAAGAAGAAGCTTTGATTAACGGAAGCTTTGAAGCTTACGGAAGAAAGTTTGATGTTCTTTGCAAAATAAAGAACGGCGCCAGGAAAATAATTGTTAACGGAATAGAAGAAAAAAGACCGTCAGAACACATTGGGCTTATAAAAACCGTTGTTTTTTCGCCTGATGATTTAAAGCTCATTAAAGACGGGCCTTCTGTAAGAAGAAGATTTTTGAACATTGCAATTTCTCAGATGAGGCCGTCATATATAAGAGCACTTGCTGAGCATAACAAGATAATTGAAAACAAAAAAAGAATATTAAAAATGGAGACGGGAAGAGAAAAATATTTTGATTTTCTCGATATTCTCGATGAAAAGCTTTCAGAGGTATATTCTTATATAGTAAAAGAGCGCGGAGAATTTTTAGATAAAGCAAATAAAATAATTTTGCGTGTAGGAAAAGAGCTTTCAGGGGGAAAGGAAGAGCTTTCTCTTATATATTCATGCGCAAGCTCTATAGAAAACACATCGGATGAAGAAAACAAAAAAAGGCTCATTTATCATTTAAAGGAGAGAAGAAAGGCAGAGCTTTCCTCAGGAATGTGTCTGATTGGGGCGCATCGGGATGACTTTTCTGTTGAGATTAACGGAAAAAGCGCTCGTGACTTTGGCTCTCAGGGTCAGATAAGGTCGGCGGTTTTAGCACTTAAATCGGCAGAACACGAAATCTTTGAAAAGGATTCGGGAGAGAAGCCAATTCTCCTGCTTGATGATGTTTTGAGCGAGCTTGACCAGTCCCGCCGCGACTATCTTATTAACGATGCAAACCGAGGGCAGACGATTATAACCGGTTGCGATTCGTCAATGTTTTCGGAGTTTTTTCACGGTAAGATTTTTACCGTAAGCTGTGGCAAAATTATTGCCGAAGAAAGCAAATAAAGGAGATGATGCTGTGTTTCTCCATATAGGGAGAGGAAAGCTTATTTCAAAGAGCTCAATAATAGGAATTTTTGATCTTGAAATTACATCTCAGTCAAAGAGAACAAAAGCATTTCTCTCAAAAAAGGAAAAAACAAAACATGTTATAAATGTTTGTGATGATATTCCCCGTTCCTTTATCGTTACCCGCGAGGATAACAAGGAAAGAGTTTATATATCTCAAATTTCTCCGCAGACGTTGAAGATACGTTGCGAAGAACTTATTGAAACAGAAAATTGATTAACTTTTGTATATTTATCAGAAATCGGAGGAAATTCTTATGCCTGAAAAAGTAAACGGGAGCTATGACGAAAGTAACATTCAGGTGCTTGAGGGGCTGGAAGCGGTGCGTCGCCGCCCGGGTATGTACATAGGCTCAACAGCAGAGCAAGGCCTTCATCACCTTGTTTATGAAATAGTTGACAATGCTATAGATGAAGCTCTTGCAGGATATTGCTCTTGCATTACGGTAGAAATTTGCGAGGGTGACATTATCTGCGTTACGGATAACGGCCGAGGAATCCCGACAGGTACTCACGCTACCGGAAAGAGCGCACTTGAAGTAGTATTTACTGTTCTCCATGCCGGAGGAAAGTTCGGCGGAGGCGGATATAAGGTTTCGGGAGGTCTCCACGGTGTTGGTGCTTCCGTTGTTAATGCGCTTTCCGAATGGCTCGATGTTGAGGTCTGTGACGGAGAGAATGTTCATTATATGAGATTTATCCGTGGTGAGGTTGAAACTCCGATTAAAATTATCGGCAAAGGAACAGAAACCGGAACAAAAATCAGATTCAAGCCCGATGCAGAGATTTTTGATACCACCATTTTCAGCTATGAGATTTTAAGAAAGAGGCTTCAACAGCAGGCATTTTTAAATGCGGGAATAAAAATCGTTCTGACAGATTCGCGCGAGAGCAGCGGAGAAAAAAAGAGCGAAGAATTCTGCTATGAGGGTGGAATCTGTTCGTTTGTAGAGTACTTAAACGCGAAGATTAAAAAGGACGTTATTCACTCTGAGGTTATTTATGTTTCAGGTGAGAGAGACGATAACATTGCTGAGGTAGCAATGCAGTATAACGACGGTTATAATGCAAACATTCTTTCATTTGCAAACAATATCAACACAACCGAGGGGGGAATGCACGAAACCGGCTTTAAGGCAGCGCTTACCCGAGTTATTAACGACTACGCAAGAAAAAATAAAATGATAAAGGATGATGAAAAGCTCGAGGGCACTGATATGCTCGAAGGGCTTACCTGCATAATCTCCGTTAAGGTGCTTGAAGCTCAGTTTGAGGGGCAAACTAAAACAAAGCTCGGCAATGCCGCCGTCAGAACGCTTGTTACAAACATGGTAAACGATAAGCTCTCAACCTTCTTTGAGGAAAACCCTAAGGTTGCACGTGTGATTGTCGGAAAGACCATAGATGCCGCGCACGCAAGAGAGGCGGCACGGAGAGCAAAGGAAAACGCAAGGAGAAAAGGTCCGCTTGATTCGCTTTCGCTTCCCGGAAAGCTTGCGGATTGTCAGGAAAAGGACCCGCGTCTTACCGAAATTTATATCGTTGAGGGAGATTCTGCAGCAGGAAGCGCAAAGGAAGGCCGCGATCGCCGTTTCCAGGCAATTCTGGCGCTCTGGGGAAAAATGCTCAATGTTGAAAAGGCAAGAGCAGATAAGATTTATAACAATGACAAGCTCTCGCCTGTTATTGCAGCGCTCGGAACAGGAATCCTTGATGACTGCAATCTTGAAAAGCTTCGTTATCACAAGGTTGTTATTATGTCCGATGCCGACGTTGACGGTGCGCATATCAGAACGCTCCTTTTGACGTTCTTCTTCCGCTTTATGAGGCCGCTTGTAGAGGCGGGGCACATATATTTCGCGATGCCTCCGCTTTATAAGGTCTATAAAGGGAAAAAGGAAAAATACGTTTACGATGAAAAAAGCCTTCCGCAAGCTCTTGCGGAGGTTGGCGAGGATTCAAAAATCCAACGCTTCAAGGGCCTTGGTGAAATGAACCCCGAGCAGCTTTGGGAGACTACCATGAATCCAGAAAACCGTGTGCTTGCCCGTGTTACGCTTGAAGATGCGATTGCCGCAGACGAAACATTCACTCTTCTTATGGGAGAGAAGGTTGAGCCGAGGCGCGAGTTTATCGAAGCAAATGCAGGCTATGTAACAAATCTTGACATTTAGTTAAAGAAGAGGTAAACACATATGTCTAAAACAAATAAAAACGACAAACCTTTAAACCATCTTGAAATCGAAAAGATTATAGATGTTGAACTTAATCAGGAGATGAAGCGGGCATACATAGATTATTCAATGTCCGTTATAGTAGGTCGTGCGCTTCCGGATGTCCGCGACGGCTTAAAGCCCGTTCACCGCAGAATTCTCTATACAATGTACGAAGCAGGGCTTACTCCCGACAAGGCATACAGAAAGAGCGCAACTACTGTTGGTGACGTTCTCGGTAAATATCACCCCCACGGCGACTCATCTGTTTATGATGCAATGGTCCGTATGGCACAGCCGTTCTCCCTGCGTTACCCGATGGTTGACGGGCAGGGAAACTTCGGTTCGATTGATGGTGACCCTGCCGCTGCATACCGTTATACGGAAGCAAGGCTTTCAAAAATTGCCCTTGAAATGCTTGCAGATATAGATAAAGAAACCGTTGATTTTGTTCCGAACTTTGACGGTTACCACGAAGAGCCGTCAGTTCTTCCGTCACGAATTCCGTCACTCCTTGTAAACGGAAGTAACGGTATTGCCGTCGGTATGACAACAAACATTCCTCCGCATAATCTTTCTGAGGTTATAGATGCGGTTATCGAGATTATTGATAATCCCGAGGCAACGCTTGCTGATATAATGGAGCATATTAAGGGTCCGGACTTTCCGACTGCCGGCATTATTATGGGTATGGCAGGCATCCGTGCGGCATATGCAACGGGAAAAGGTCTTCTTAAGGTCCGTGCAAAGACGGAGATAGAGGAGTTTGACAACGGAAGATACAGAATCGTTGCAACAGAGCTTCCGTATATGGTCAATAAGGCGCGCCTTATTGAGCATATAGCTGAGCTTGTAAAGAATAAAACCATCGAGGGAATCACAAACATTCAGGACGAGTCAAGCCGCGAGGGTATGCGCGTTGTAATTGAGCTTTCAAGGTCAGCAAATCCGCAAGTTGTTCTCAATTTACTCTTTAAGCATACACAGATGCAGTCAACCTTCGGCGTTATTCTTCTTGCCCTTGTTGACAATAAGCCCAAAACCCTTTCCCTCCGCGACATTCTTGATAACTACATACTGTTCCAGAAGGATGTTATCCGTCGCAGAACTGCTTTTGAGCTCAAAAAAGCAGAGGCGAGAGCTCATATTCTTGAAGGGCTCAGGATTGCTCTTGACCATATTGACGAAATTATCAAGATAATCCGCACAAGCTATGATGATGCAAAGATACGCCTTATGGAAACCTTCGGAATGAGCGATGTTCAGGCGCAGGCTGTTCTTGATATGCGTCTCGCAAGATTGCAGGGACTTGAACGCGAAAAGATTGATGCGGAATATAATGAGCTCATGAAGAAAATTGCATATTGCAAGGAGGTTCTTGAATCTGATGCGCTTGTTGCAGGAATACTTAAAGATGAGCTCCTTGTAATCCGTTCAAAATACGGAGATGAAAGAAGAACTGAGATTTGTCCGATTGATAACGAAATTGACATTGAGGACCTGATTCCCGTTGAGGATTGTGCATACACACTTACTCACCGTGGATATATCAAGCGCATGCCAATTTCGGTTTACCGCTCGCAGAACCGTGGAGGTCGGGGCGTTTCTGCTATGAAGCAGAAGGAAGAGGACTTTGTTGAAACCATGTTCACGGCATCAAGCCACGATTACATTCTGTTCTTTACCACACGCGGAAGAATGTATCGCATGAAGGGATTTAATATTCCTGAATCAAGCCGCACGGCAGTGGGAATGAATATAGTAAACCTAATTGCATTTGAGCCCGATGAGAAGGTTACGACGATGCTCTCAATCAAGGAGTTTAACGATGAGCATTATCTCGTTATGGCCACAAAGAACGGAATAGTAAAGAGAATTGCGCTTTCAAGAGTTGATTCAACGAGAAAAGCAGGTGTTCGCGCTATCGGTCTTGACGATGAGGATGAGCTCATTTCCGTAATGCTTACGGATGAGAAGAGCGAGATTATGCTTGCAACCCGAAAGGGCATGGCTATTCGTTTTGCGGCAACCGATATCCGTTCAACAGGCCGAGAAGCCGGCGGAGTTTACGGAATTGACTTAAAAGAAGGAGATTACCTTATCGGAGCTGCAGCAATATGCGAGGGCAAGGACATCCTGACTGTTACGGAAAACGGCCTCGGAAAGAGGACAGAGGTTTCCGAATATCGCCTCCAAAGCCGTTATGGTAAGGGTATCATGAACTATAACATCAGTGAAAAGACAGGCGAGATAGCAAGCGTTATAATGGTTGATGACTCACAAGATGTTATGATTATCTCAAATGATGGTATTATTATCCGTCTGCCGGCTCGCGACATAAGCTGCTTGGGCCGTGTTACGCGCGGAGTAATTCTCATGCGTGTCGGAGAGGGCGTAAAGGTTATTTCTGTTGCGGCAGCACCGCATGAGGAAGAGGAAGCAGTGTCGGAAAGCGCAGAGGAATAAACGAAGTTTTGTGTAGGGGCGACCCTGAGCGGTCGCCCAAAAACATTCTCAGGCGAGGTTTTAAATGAAGAAGGTTTCAATTTACACTGACGGCGCTTGCTCCGGCAATCCCGGGCCGGGAGGCTGGGGCGCAATACTTGAATATATGGGAAAAGAAAAAGAGCTCTCCGGAGGCGAAAAGCAAACCACAAACAACCGCATGGAGCTTTGCGGAGTGATAGAGGCTCTTTCCGCCTTGCGTGAACCGTGTGAGGTTGACCTTTTCACCGACAGCCGCTATGTGGTTGACGGTATTGAAAAGGGTTGGGCAAGAAAATGGAAAGCAAACGGGTGGATGCGAAATAAAAGAGAAAAAGCATTAAATCCCGAGTTGTGGGATAAGCTTCTGTCGCTTCTTGAAATCCACAAGGTTTCATTTATTTGGGTAAAGGGCCATGCAAGTAATGAAAAAAACAACCGATGCGACCTGCTTGCGGTTTTAAAATCAAAGGAATATATGGGCGATGAGCAAAAATAGGAGTTGAAACTAATGATATATGCAGATAATTCGGCGACAACAAGAGTTAAGCCGGAGGTAATAGAAAAAATGATGCCGTATTTCACTGAGCAATACGGAAACCCGTCAAGCCTTTATGCCTTTGCATATTCTGCAAAGGCCGCAGTAGATGAGGCACGGGCAAGCGTTGCACGTGTTATAGGTGCAAAGGCGCGCGAAATATTTTTTACAAGCTGCGGAAGCGAGTCAGACAACTGGGCAATCCGCGGAGTTGCCTCGCGCTTTGAAAAGGGGCATATAATCACATCATCAATTGAGCATCCGGCAGTGCTCAACACCTGCAAGGCTCTTGAAAAAAAGGGATTTTCCGTGACATATCTGCCGGTTGATGAAATGGGAAGAGTTTCTCCTGAGAACGTTTCAAATGCTATAAGGAAGGATACAATCCTTATATCCGTAATGACGGCAAATAACGAGATAGGAACAATTCAGCCGATTGCTGAAATCGGAAAAATTGCAAAGGAAAGGGAGATTTTGTTCCACACTGATGCAGTTCAGGCATATGGACATATTCCGATGAATGTTGACGAGATGAATATTGACCTTCTCTCTCTTTCCGGCCATAAAATCGGGGCGCCAAAGGGTGTTGGCGCGCTTTATGTTCGTACGGGGATAAAGCTTGATGCTCTTATCAGCGGCGGTGGTCAGGAACGAGGCCGCCGTGCAGGAACGGAAAATGTTCCGTATATTGTTGGTCTCGGCGAGGCGGCTCGCCTTGCAGAGGCGAATATGGAGGAAAACATTAAAAGGCTTTCCGCAATGCGCGACAGATTAATAGCAGAGGTTGAGAAAATTCCATATACCCGCATAACGGGAGACAGGAAAAATCGCCTGCCCGGACTTGCAAGCATGATTGTTGAGGGAATAGAGGGCGAGGCACTGCTGCTTAATATGTTCAATGAGGGAATCTGCGCAAGCTCAGGCTCTGCCTGTTCTTCCGGATCTCTTGACCCATCACACGTGCTTCTTGCAATAGGGCTTCCGCATCATATTGCTCATGGCTCTCTTCGATTATCTCTCGGTGAGGACAATGCCGAGGGCGATGAGCTTATAATAGCCAAAGCGGTCAGAAAGGTTGCGGAGAGGCTTCGCGCAATGTCGCCCGTATGGGAAAACGGAAAACCGATGTGGGAAGAATAAAAAGTCTGGTTTTTATGAAAACTAAGTAAAAAAAGGAGAAAGATATGTACAGCGAAAAAGTTTTGGACCATTTTTCAAATCCGCGTAATGTCGGCGAGCTTGAAGGCGCAAATGCCATAGGGCAGGTAGGAAACTCCAAGTGCGGAGATATTATGAAAATATATATGAAGATTGAAAATGATGTTATTTTAGACGTTTCGTTTAAGACATTCGGCTGCGGAGCTGCAGTAGCAACATCATCAATGGCGACCGAAATGGTCAAGGGTAAAACTATCGAAGAAGCTCTTAAGCTTACAAACAAGGCAGTTGCCGAGGCGCTTGACGGGCTTCCGCCTGAGAAGCTTCACTGCTCTGTCCTTGCAGAGGAGGCAATCCGTTCAGCAATCGCAGACTACTATAAGAGCCAGGGCAGAGATACATCAGGGCTCGGTCTCTGCGACCACGACTGCGAAAATTGCTGCTCAAAGAAATAACATACTGTATAAAAACCGTAATAGATAACGGTTAGTTGAGGACCTTGAAAGGATACATAGCAAAAAACATGGAAAATACTATTCACGAAAATAAAATGGGAGTGCTTCCTGTTGGAAGGCTTCTTGCAGGAATGGCAATCCCGATGATGATTTCGATGCTCGTTCAGGCATTTTATAATGTTGTTGACAGCATCTTCGTTTCAAGAATTTCGGAAAATGCGCTGAGTGCGGTGTCGCTTGCATTTCCCTTACAGAATATTATGATTGCATTCGGCGGCGGAACTTCGCTCGGTATGAACGCAATCCTCTCCCGTGCTCTTGGAGAAAAGGACAGTGAAACAGTTGAAAAATCGGCAAATACCGGAATGATTCTTTGCTTTTTTTCTGCTGTTGTCTGTGCGCTTATCGGTATGTTTTTAACGCGCCCATTCTTTTCGCTTATGACAAATGTTGCGGAGATAGTTGAACACGGAACTGCTTATTCAAGCATTTGTCTTATCTTTTCGTTTGGGATTTTCTTTCAGTTCTGTTTTGAAAGGCTTTTGCAGTCAACGGGAAAAACCGGGCTTGCAATGATTACACAGCTCATCGGTGCAGTTATAAATATTATTCTTGACCCCATACTAATTTTCGGGCTTCTGGGCGCGCCGAAGCTCGGAGTTTCCGGTGCAGCCATTGCAACCGTTTTGGGGCAGATAATTGCTGCGTTAATTGCTCTCATAATAAATATGAAGGTTAACAAGGAAGTAAAGATTTCTTTTTCGAAAATTCGTTTTGACAGGGAAATTGCAGCAAAAATTTACAAAATCGGGTTTCCGTCAATTCTTATGCAGTCTGTCGGCTCGGTTATGAATTTCTCACTCAACAAAATTCTTCTTGGATTTTCAACAACTGCGACTGCGGTTTTCGGAGCGTATTTCAAGCTTCAAAGCTTTATTTTTATGCCGGTTTTCGGGCTTAATAACGGAATGATCCCCATAATTTCTTATAACTACGGCGCGAAAAATGCGGGTAGAGTGAAAAAAACCATAACTCTTTCGATAATTTCCGCAATGACGGTTATGGCGGTGGGAACGCTTATATTTGAGCTCTTCCCGATGCAGCTTCTCGGATTTTTCAACGCATCGCAGGAGATGCTTGAACTGGGAGTGCCTGCACTTCGGATAATTGCAACTCACTTTGCAATTGCGGGATTTTGCATCATTGTAAACACCGTCTGTCAGGCAATCGGAAATCCGATGCACTCGCTCTTTATATCAATCTGTCGCCAGCTTGTTGTCCTTATCCCGGCGGCATGGCTTCTGTCAAAGGCAGGAGTGTTAAACCTCGTATGGTTTGCTTTCCCGATTGCAGAGGTGGCTTCTCTTATTTTGTGTCTTGTTTTCCTTTCGAAGACCTTCAGGAAAATTCATGCGCTTGAATAGGTGTTGGGCAAAACTTTTTCGTTAAATAAAAATTTTCGGAAAAACAGTTGACAAAGCAAAGATTTTTTGATATTATTTATAGGCTGTTAAAAATGCTGGTATAGCTCAATTGGCAGAGCAGCTGATTTGTAATCAGCAGGTTGTAGGTTCAAGTCCTATTACCAGCTCCAGCAATATATGGAGGAGTTCCCGAGCGGCCAAAGGGGGCAGACTGTAAATCTGTTGTCTTTCGACTTCGGTGGTCCGAATCCACCCTCCTCCACCATAGAAGAAGCGTAATTTTGATACAAAGTTACGCTTCTTTTTCTTTGCTCAAAATCGCTTAAATAAAGGACTTTCAAAAAAAGATTAGTTTTTGGGTGAAATACATAATAGAAAAAATATAGTTTTTATTGCTGTAAATACAAATGTAAATTCAATCTTAACTTTTCTCAAAACAAAATGCATCGCTTTTTCGTTTCAATTCCGAAAAGCGGTGCATTTTTTAGTAACTATAAGTAAATCAATTTTTTGTATGAAAATCTTCGAATAAATCATTTGGGGTACACTCTAAAATCTGACATAGTGAATATAGGTTTTCAAATTTAATTGCAGTTGTTTGGTTATTCACCATTTTATTAAAATTTTGATAACTTAAACCCATTTGCATATATAACCAATATTTTGTTTTGTTCTTTTCCTTTAAAATTTCCAATATTCTTAGTTTCATTTTTTTAATCTCACTTTAACATTATATAATGTTTACATTTTAATATAACTTTATACTTGACAAGTAGACTTTTAGGTCATATAATGTATACATTAGATAAAGAGGGGGGGTGAATTAAGTGAAAAAACTGATTGTATTGCTTCTCGTTGGTATATTTTGTTTTTCGATAGCAGGCTGCAATAATGATAGAGCCTTTTCGTTAGTTGGTAAATGGGAAATGAGTAATTATTCAAACTCAGCCAATGGAGCAGAGTTTGACGAAACATTGTCTGATGATGAAAAGGCATATGTGATTTTTGAGGAAGATTCCACTTTTTATACTATGGAATTGGGGATGTTAGATGCTGGTGGCAAATGGAAATTGCTTGAGGACAAGTTTTTAGTATTCGACTTTAACGGTAATGAGCTAACACTTGACATCACAGTAGAAAATACAGATATGGTGATTGTTGAAAATGCAGGAGAATACCAAAGATGGAGGAGAGTAGATTAGTTCGCTATGAACTAATCTTTTTCAAAAATGCACCGTTTTTTCGGTAGTATTAAAATTGACCGTTAGTGCCAGAAAAGACGGTAGATTTCTATTGAAATCTACCGTCTTTTTAACAAAATAAATCCTGATCGGATTTGTGAAATACTCTTTGGGCGTGAAATATTGCTGCGCAATGTGAAATACGCCTTGCGGCGTGTGGATTTATTTCATTTCACTTGATGCAAAGCATCAAATTTCACAATTTCGATAGAAATTATTTCACATCAACGGAGTTGATATTTCACTTGTATACAATAGTAAATATATGAGCTATAATAATTCTAAGGAGTTGATGTGATATGACTGAATCAAAATTAAGAAATCTGTCTGTTGAGTTTTCTGTTAAGATGATTAAATTATGTGAAGGTATAAGAGGACATTATTCTCTAACAAATCAACTTGAACGTAGTAGCACATCTATAGGTGCAAATATTCATGAAGCAAATTATGCCCATAGTAAAAACGATTTTATTTCTAAATTGCAAATTGCTTTAAAAGAATGTTATGAAACGGAGTATTGGTTAGAACTTTTCTCAAAACAAAATGCACTGCTTTTTAGTCCATATTAAAATTCAGCATTAGTGCTGGAAAAAAGCATCAATCTTGTATCAAGATTGATGCTTTTTTAGTAGAGCGTTTCTTGCGCAACATTAAGTAGTAAGTAGCCTTTAACAATGCAGTCACTTCATTTTTGCCTCTTGCAAGTGGTGATGCTAATGCTGATAAAGTTTTCCTATTTTAAGGTAACAGCTGCCGGAAATTTTGCAGGTGTTCTTTGCATTCCTCTTGATAACATATAAGAAAATCTGAAAATATGAAATGTTTTTGTCTTGATGAAAATTTACAATAGCTTCGAAAGCTGATATAATTAAAAAATAGAAGATTGTTGGTTTTTGATATACTGCTGATAAGATTAGTTTAATACAAAATTTTGCAGGAGGAATATATTATGAAACTTTGCAATACAACAGGCGCATATGATTTTTTTAATATTCCGCAGCTGGATCGTTTGAAGCTCGTGGAAAGTGCCGGCTACCGAAGCATTGACATTTCTTTTTACCGTGAGGGGCGGGAAGATTCTGTTTTCATGCAGGATGATTGGAAGGAATATGCAGATGCTATGATGAGCTATGCGAAAGAACACCGGCTTTGTTTTGTTCAGGCGCACTGCCCCAAGGGTAATCCACTGGCTATGGATGACAAGCGTGAACTCTTTATCGCAGCTACGATCCGTTGTCTGGAGGTTTGCGGACGCCTTGGCATAAAAAATGCTGTTTTTCATCCCGGATGGGAGCTTGGAATCAATAGAGAAGAACTGATTGAGCGCAATCTTGAATTCCTGAAGAAATTGATTCCGACTTTAGAGAAAACCGGAGTAACGCTTTGTTACGAAAATATGCCTCGCCGCACAAATGTAGACCGTGAGTACTTCCATACGGCAGATGAGCTGCTGGAGATTGTCAATTCTGCCAACCACCCCCTGGTACAGGCTTGCTGGGATGTCGGCCATGCAAATATTAGCGTAGAATCTCAGTACGAGGAGATTCTCAAGCTGGGCAGCCATTTAAAAGCAGTTCATATTCACGATAATCGCGGAGAAATAGATGAGCATATGCTCCCGTATATGGGAATTGTCAACTGGGATGAGATTATGCACGCACTACTGGACATCAAATTTCCCGGATATTTTACTCTTGAAGCATCCAGCGTTGTTCGCTTTGGTAATGGAAATCTCTATACCCATGCCAAATTTATTCGTAAAAGATATGAAAAAGACACTCGCGCATTGGATCCGACGGTTGATTTGCAGGTAGCCGTGCAGAGATTCGGATATGAGATTGGAAAGAGCATTCTGACCGCATATAATTGCTACGAAGAATAACTCTTTTTGCGCGCATTGCAGCGCATACGCCAAAAAAACTGCGAAGATACATAAGGGAAGAAGCCTTAAAGCAGGCGGAGATAATGCAGATACTTCTTTTACACCGATGTTTTTGTAGTTGCAAAAATAAACTGTATGAAGAAGACGGGAGATCTAAATATGTCGAGGATCGAGCTTTCCGGAAAACACTTTTTGATTCACCATACTGTTGAAAACGAACAGCCCCACAACAACACAAGCATAGACCATTTTAACGATACAGCAATGATTATGGTCCTTGTCAGAGGAAGCGGCACGTATTCTCTGGAAGGACAGCTGTATCAGTTGACAGATGGCGATATTGTTGTGATGGGAATGGATATGCTACACTCTTTCCGTTTTGAAGAAAAGGGACCCCATGAGAGACTCTCTATCTATTTTTCCTCCTCTATACTTTCTCCGTTTTGGGAACATGAGCTTCCGCTTATGGAAATGTTCAATGGGCAACTATCCGGCCATGGAAGCCATTGTTCTTTTCAAGACTATAATAAGGAGGAAATTGGGGAGATTGTGTCTGAACTCTGCCGATTGACAGATGCGCAGGCTGAGTCTTTCACAACAATGGATAATGCCCGTGTGCATCTGCTTATTTTGCGTCTCTTGTTTTCGTTATATGACAGCTTTGAAAAACAAAGTTTTTCCAGGCCGAACAGTTTCGATAAAACTTCTACTGTACTGGCCATATGTCGTTACATAAAAGAAAATCTGACAGAGGACCTGAGTTATTCCAGTATCCAGAACAAGTTCTTTGTCAGCCGTTATTTCCTGTCCACGGTGTTTCGCCAAAATACATGTCTGACCTTGACGGAATATATTCTCCACACGCGATTGCTTAAAGTCAATGCACTGGTGCGTCAGGGAATCGGAATTATGCGAGCGGCTGAGATGGCCGGTTTTAGAAACTATTCGCATTTTTATAAAGAATTTAAAAAGTATAAGAATGTATCTCCCAGAGAATATTTTATGTAAAAGTTACAACCAAAAACTCTTTTAATAAACAAACGGTTTTGTGCTCAGAAGCATCGGTGAGATTAAACGCAACAAGAAGGGGCGGGATTTAGATGGTAACATTTATTATTATAAGGCACGGATACAGTATGGGAAATAAAGAAAAACGCTTTTCAGGACAGATGGATCTTCCGCTGGATGCAGTCGGCCACGCGCAAGCAATTTCAACAGCTGACTATATTGTAAATAATTTTCAGGTTGACAGCATTTATTCGAGCGATTTATCGCGTGCATACGAAACTGTAAAACCAATCGCAGATGCCTTGGGTGTTACGGTGGTAAAACGCAAGGATTTGCGGGAAGTGGATGTGGGAGAGTGGGAAGGCAAGCTCATCGAGGAAGTGGAAAACGAATATCCTGAAAGCTTTGCCCTTTACAAGAAAAGCGCAGGGCTTGCATGTTTTGACGGCGGTGAGAGCTATGCTGATGCGATGCACCGCGGAAGGGCTGCTTTTGAACAAATTGCGGCAGAAAATGAAGGCAAAACCATTGTTGTAGGAACTCACGGCGGCATTATTCGCACTCTGCGCGCTGCATGGGATAATGTGCCGCTTGATAAAATCAAAGATATTCCGCACGTTCCAAACAGCTCCATTACGGTTGCTGAATACAACAATGGTTCGATAAAATGGCGCGAAATAGGCTATATTGAGCATTTGACGGATAAAACTACCGAAGAGGTTTTTAAATAAACAGGATTACATTACTTCATAGCAGCGCAGATCCGAAAATTTATCCTCATATACCAAAAAGAACCGTAATTTTGTATCAAAATTACGGTTCTTTAAATTATTTATAGTACAGCTTTTTGGATTGCCTTCTCGGCTCACAGGTGAGGTTGATGCCGAGCTTTCTGTAAACATCAAGGTCAACCTGAGAAAGAATAACGGTCGAATGCGCCTCGCAGAAGCGCAGCTCTGAAAGCTTTGAGGTTGCAAGCGCTGCGGTTTCGCTTTGAGCAGCCGAGACGGTCAGGGCGATTAAGATTTCATCCGAATGAAGCCGAGGGTTGTGGTTGCCGAGGATGTCGGTTTTAAGAGACTGAATAGGCTCAATAACCTCCGGCGGGATCAAATGAATTGAGTCGTCTATTCCGCCGAGCGCTTTAACGGCGTTTAAAAGAGCAGAGGCAGACGGGCCGAGAAGCTTTGTGTTACGTCCGGTGACAATTCTGCCGTCGGGAAGCTCGATTGCAACAGCCGGTTCATCGCCGGAGAGTTCTGATTTTCGCAGAGCGGCGCTGACAACGGCGCGGTCATCGGGGGTAACCCCTGCCTGCTTCATAAGAAGCTCGACCTTTGTGACGGCGGAATCCGAACCGCCGCCGAGCTTTCTTCCACACATAACGCTGAAATAACGCCTGATAATTTCAGCTTTTGATGCGTTCTGAACAGCATCGTCATTTGTTATGCAAAAGCCTGCCATATTAACTCCCATATCGGTTGGAGAATTATATGGGCTCTTGCCGAGGATTTTTTCAAATATTGCACGAAGAACGGGAAAAACTTCAACATCGCGGTTGTAGTTGACGGTAGTTTCGCCATAGGCTTCAAGATGGTAGGGGTCTATCATATTAACATCGTCAAGATCTGCGGTAGCAGCCTCATAGGCGAGGTTTACGGGGTGTTTGAGAGGAATGTTCCAGACAGGGAAGGTCTCAAACTTTGCATATCCGGCAGAAATCCCTCTTGTAAATTCGTGGTAAAGCTGAGAAAGACAAGTTGCCATCTTTCCGCTACCCGGACCGGGAGCGGTGACAACAACGAGGGGGCGGGAGGTTTCGATATAGTCATTCTTGCCAAAACCCTCTTCGCTCACGATATGGGAAACATTCACCGGATAACCGTCGATTGCATAGTGGAGATATACACGCATACCGAGAGTTTCAAGCTTTTCTTTAAAAGCGACAACGCTCGGTTGGTCATTAAAACGCGATATACAGACGCTACCCACATAAAGGCCGACTGCACGGAAAGCATCAATAAGCCTGAGAACATCACTATCATATGTGATGCCAAGGTCGTTTCTCACCTTGTTTTTTTCGATGTCGGAAGCACTTATTACGATAACAAGCTCTGCATCATCGGAAAGGGTTTTAAGCATTTGCAGCTTGCTGTTAGGCTGGAAGCCCGGAAGCACGCGGGAAGCGTGAAAATCGTCAAAGAGCTTTCCTCCGAATTCAAGATAGAGCTTTCCTCCAAAAGCACGGATTCTCTCTCGAATCTGCTCTGACTGACGCTTTATATATGCATCGTTATCAAATCCCACTTGCCACATATCTTACATCCCCTTTGCCGATCTTTTAACTTTTTTAGTTTATCATAAAAAAAGCTTTATTTCAACCTTGCAAATGTGTTAAATCGTAAAAACTCGCGACACTCTATAACAAAGGGTAAAAAAGTTTAACTATTTTACATAGTGTTTTCAAAAACAAAGTAAAAATGATATAAAAAACAAAAAGTGAAGTATTAAATTCGTCTTTACTTTTTAATTCTATAATGGTATAATTATCCTGATAAGTGAATAAAAGTTCACAAAATTATTTTGGGAGGTCAAATAAAATGACAAAAAAAGTTTTAGCACTTGCACTTGCTGCGATTATGCTTTTTGCAATCGTGGGCTGTGAAGCTCCGACAGGAGAAACGCTCACAATGGGAACAAACGCTGCATTCCCGCCGTATGAATTTGTTGATGGAAACAACAAAATTGTCGGAATTGATGCTGAAATTGCAGAAGCTGTTGCAGAAAAGCTCGGTATGAAGCTCGAAATCAAGGACATGGCTTTTGACTCTCTTATCACTGCTGTTTCTTCCGGCGCTGTTGATATCGTTCTCGCAGGGCTCACAGTTACAGAAGAGAGAAAAGAAAGCGTAAACTTCACAGACTCTTACGCAACAGGCGTTCAGGTTGTTATCGTTACTGAGGACAGTGCGATTGCAACAACTGACGACCTTGCAGGCAAGAAGATCGGCGTTCAGACAGGCACAACAGGCGACCAGTATTGTGCAAGCGACTATGGCGAAGAGGCTGTTGCACGTTATGACAACGGTGCTCTCGCAGTTGCTGCTCTTCAGAACGGCCAGGTTGACTGCGTTGTTATCGACAATCAGCCGGCAAAGGCATATGTAGAAGCAAACGAAGGTCTCAAGATTCTTGACACAGAGTACATCACAGAAGACTATGCTGCTGCTATCGCAAAGGAAAACACAGAGCTTCTTGATAAGGTCAATGCTGCTCTTGCAGAGCTTAAGGATGCAGGCGTTATTGATGAAATCATTGGAAAGTACATCAAGGCTGAATAATCTCCTGTAAATATCAGAGTATTATGAGGGGGCGGGACTTCCGCCCCTTTTCTTGTGAAAAGAAAGGGGAATAAAAATCTTGACCGTTCTTACTTTTGCAAAATGGATAGCCGAAGCACCTGAATGGATTCTCGCACTCCCCGAGGGCCTTCAACGCTTCTGCTTTCAGGTTTTCCAGGTTTTTATCTATGAAAACAGGTGGAAGTTCTTTACCGACGGACTCACGACGACATTTATAGTCACACTCGGAGCGCTTATTATAGGGACAATTATCGGTATGATTGTTGCAATCATCCGCTCTACTCACGATAGTTTTCGTGGCCGCCCGAACTTCCTTTTGCGCATATTCAATTCGATTTGTAAGATATATGTAACCGTTTTGCGCGGAACTCCGCTTATGGTCCAGCTTCTCATTATGGGATTTGTTGTTATGGTTCCGAAAGGAAATTTCGAAACTATGCTCTGCGCTATTATAACACTTGGAATTAACTCGGGTGCGTATGTTGCAGAGATTGCGCGCTCGGGCATTATGTCAATAAATGCAGGCCAGATGGAAGCGGGAAGAAGTCTCGGGCTTAACTATTGGCAGACGATGACGAGCATTATTCTCCCTCAGGCGTTTAAGAACATTCTTCCGGCGCTCGGAAATGAGCTTATTGCTCTTCTTAAGGAGACATCGCTCGTCACCGTCATAGCCTTGCAGGACATTACAAAGGCGGCACAGGTAATTGTTTCAAAGGCATATACCGCAGTTGTTCCGTATATAAGCCTTGCGGTTATATATCTTGTTCTTGTTATGCTTCTTACAAAGCTACTTGGAATCTTGGAAAGGAGGCTGCGTGCAAGTGATAAACGTTAAAGGGCTAAAAAAGGCCTTTGGAGACAATGTCGTCTTGAAAAATATTGACGAGCACATCGAAAAAGGCGAAAAGGTCGTAATTATCGGGGCTTCGGGCTCCGGAAAGTCCACCTTTTTAAGATGCTTGAACCTTCTTGAACAGCCGACAGACGGGCATATTTTCTTTGAGGGAACGGATATAACAGACTCGAAGAACGACATAAACAAGCTCCGTCAGAAGATGGGAATGGTTTTTCAGCAGTTTAACCTTTTTCCGCATATGACGGTCAAGGAAAACATAAAGCTTGCCCCCGTGAAGCTCAAGCTTATGACGGAGAAAGAGGCAGAGGAAAAGGCTCTCGCGCTTCTTGCTCGTGTAGGTCTCCCTGAAAAGGCAGATGCATATCCCGGCCAGCTTTCAGGCGGACAGCAACAGAGAATTGCAATCGCAAGAGCTCTTGCAATGAACCCCGATGTTATGCTTTTTGATGAGCCGACAAGTGCGCTTGACCCGGAAATGGTAGGAGAGGTTCTCGAAATTATGCGCGAGGTTGCCGAAATGGGAATGACAATGGTTGTTGTTACTCACGAAATGGGCTTTGCGCGTGAGGTTGCAACGAGGGTGCTTTTCATGGATGAGGGCGTTATAGCGGAATCGGGAACTCCCGAGGAGATTTTCGACAATCCGAAGAGCCCGCGATTGAAGGCGTTTCTCGGAAAAGTGTTATAGAAACCCACAGCAAGGATGCAAAATTGCATCCTTTTTTTTTGCGCCAAAAAAATTTCGAATATAGCGAAATATATCGAAAAACCTATTGACAAAAAGGTGTATATATGTTATATTGTAAACCTAATATCAAACTCAAAGTTTATTTTTACAAAACTTTACCCTGTAAAATAAAATTTCAGAAAACCACTACACGAAAAGGCTTCCTGCGGTGGTTTTTTGATGCTTAAAAAGGTGATAAACGTGAATATTGACATAGGCGGGAGAATAAAGCTTTTAAGGCTTTACTATGGGCTTACGCAGCAGGAGCTTGCAGACCGTTGTGAGCTTTCAAAGGGCTTTATATCGCAGCTTGAATCAAACCAGACCGCTCCGAGCCTTGCTACCCTCTCTGATATTTTTGATGCGCTGGGAACATCGTTTGAAGAATTCTTTGCACAGACGGGGGATTCCGAGCAGGTAGTATATAAGAGCGAGGATATGTGCGTTAAAAACATTGACGATGTCGGCAGCATGACATGGCTCGTTTCGACGGCACAGAAAAACTCAATGGAGCCTATTCTGTATGAAATCCTTCCCGGGCAGGAAACACCTGTTGATATGCCGCATACGGGTGAAGAGTTCGGATACGTTCTTTCGGGTGCAATAACGCTGCGGTTAGGGTTGCAGACAAAGCGCCTGCGCCGTGGAGATGCGTTTTATTTCAAGGCGGATAAACAGCACAGTATTAAAAACCGGGGGAAAAGTGCGGCGCAGATTATATGGGTTTCCTCGCCGCCTAACTTTTAAACTATACTAAACTTTTTGTATATGACAGGAGATTGAGATGGGAGAAAGAATTCTTGAGCTTTCGGATATTTATAAAACCTTTGACGATATGGAGGTTTTAAACGGGATTAACTTGTATATAGAGAAAAACGAGTTTCTTACGCTTCTTGGCCCATCTGGCTGCGGAAAAACAACCTTGCTCAGGATAATAGGCGGCTTTTTGAAGCCGACTGAGGGTAAGCTCTTTTACAAGGGAAAGTGCATTAATGATCTTCCTCCGCACAAGAGAAACATTAACACGGTTTTTCAGAGATATGCGCTTTTCCCGAAGATGACAGTTGGCGAAAATATCGCTTTTGGCCCTAACATCAAAAAGTGGGACAAGAAAAAGATAGCCCGCGATGTTGATGAAATGCTTGAGCTTGTAAGCCTTCGAGGCTTCCGCGACCGTGATGTTACGACACTTTCAGGCGGCCAACAGCAGCGTGTTGCGGTTGCTCGCGCGCTTATTAATAAGCCGGATATTCTCCTTCTTGACGAGCCGCTCGGCGCGCTTGATTTAAAGCTACGCAAGGAAATGCAGATCGAGCTTAAACGGATTCAGCAGGAAAGCGGAATCACGTTTGTATATGTTACTCATGACCAGGAAGAAGCGCTTACGATGTCCGATACCATTGTCGTTATGAACGGCGGCAGAATTCAGCAGATAGGCTCGCCTCAGGATATATATAACGAGCCGAAGAATGCGTTTGTTGCAGATTTTATCGGCGACAGCAATATTCTTTGTGCAAAGATGGTAAAGGATTACGAGGTTTCATTCCTTGGGCACGTGTTTAAGTGTGTTGATGCGGGATTTGGCGAAAATGTACCGGTAGACGTTGTTTTGCGCCCGGAAGATGTCAAGCTCTCAGAGGTCAATGCTGAATACCCGTGCGGAGAGGTTGTTTCCTCGATTTTCAAGGGTGTTCATTATGAAATGCGGGTGGATTGCCACGGAGAGACGATTATAGCCCAATCCACAGTAAATTGTTCGCCGGGAACGAGGGTTTCTCTCAGAGTTGCGCCTGAGGATATTCAGGTTATGCACAAGAGCGAAAACTCTCCGGACAGAAAAGTAAATACGGAAAAGCCTGTTCGTGTGTCTGAAGCGGAGGTCACAAATTGAAAAAGACAGTTTTTTTGATTCCGCTGTATGTATGGACAGCTGTGTTCGTTGTTTTCCCGCTTGCAATAGTAATATATTTTGCTTTTACAAAGCAAACTTCTTCGGGGGATGTCCTTACGCTTGAAGCATTTTCAAGAATGTTTAACCCGATGTATATGGGGGTTCTTCTCCGAAGCTTCAAAATTGCGATCATTTCGACCGTTATCTGCATTTTCTGCGGGTACCCGGTTGCATATATCCTTGCCCGGAGCAAGTCAAAATATAAGCTCATAATAGTTATTCTGATTCTTCTTCCGATGTGGATGAATTTCCTTTTGAGAACATATTCATGGCTTTCGATTCTTGAAAACACGGGGCTTATAAACACGTTGCTTGTAAAGCTCGGCTTTGACAAGGTGCATTTTCTCTATAATGAGGGCGCCGTAGTCCTCGGAACGGTGTATAATTATATCCCATTTATGATAATGCCGATATACATAACACTTTTAAAGCTTGATGAAAGCCTGCTTGAAGCGGCAGCAGACCTTGGCGCAAATAGCGTTCAGGCGTTTATGAAGATTACGCTTCCTTTCTCCGTTCCCGGTATTCTCTCGGGAGTTGCGATGGTTTTTGTGCCGAGTGTAACAACTTTTGTTATTTCTCAGCTCATGGGAGGAGGAAAGGTTCCGCTTATCGGGGACGTTATTGAACAGCAGTTCCGCGTTGTTAATGACTGGCACTTCGGCAGCGCAGTGAGTGTTATTGTTATGGTTATCGTTCTTGCGTTTATGTATTTCATAAACCGTGGCGATGTCGAAAACAATAATGGGAACGGGGGGAGGCTTCTGCGATGAAAAAGCTTTCTAAGATTTATCTCGGGATTGTCCTTTTGTTTCTGTATGCTCCTATTATTGTGTTGATGGTGTATTCCTTTAACGCATCAAAGTCGCGTGCGGTATGGCAAGGATTTACATTTGACTGGTATCGTCAGCTTTTTTCAAATGAGGACATTATGAGCGCCCTATATACCACGTTGCTCTGCGGCGTTTTGGCCGCTCTGATTGCAACCGTTATTGGTTCATCGGCGGCATATGGCCTCGGGCGAGGAAAACGCTCGGGAAGCACGCTTGTTCTCTCTGTTGCATATATTCCGATGCTTAATGCGGAGATTGTAACAGGAGTTTCGCTCATGCTTCTCTTTACGTTCCTCGGGCTTGACCTTGGTTTTTTCACAATGCTCATAGCTCACATCACTTTTTGCATACCATATGTTATACTTACTGTTTTGCCAAAGGTGCGTCAGCTTGATTGGAGCTTATATGATGCGGCTCAGGATTTGGGGTGCACGCCGTGGAACTCTTTTTGGAGAGTGGTTTTTCCGGAGCTTCTGCCGGGAATCGGAACGGGATTTTTGCTTTCGCTTACCATGTCGATAGATGATTTTATCATAAGCTTCTTTACCACCGGGAACGGTGTAAGTAACCTCTCGATTTCGATTTACACAATGGCAAAAAGAGGAATAAAGCCTGAGATTAACGCGCTTTCAACAATTATGTTTGTAGTTATCCTTATAATTCTTGTGCTGGCAAACATTGGTGCCGCACGGAAAGAAAACGAAAAGAAAAGGAGCATCAGTCTATGAAAAAGATTTTAATTGCAATGCTTGCAGCACTTCTCTTTATTTTTGCATCCTGTGGAGATGACAGAGAAACTGTGCGTGTTTACAATTGGGGAGATTATATTGCACCGGGAGTTATTGACCAATTTGAAGAAACAACGGGTATCCGCGTTATATATGAAATGTTTGAGACAAACGAGGATATGTATACCAAGATTAAGAACTCAAATAACGCATATGACGTTATTATCCCTTCTGATTATATGATTGAGCGCATGATTGAAGAGGATATGCTTGCAGAGATTGACTTCTCAAACATCACGAACTACGACAACATAGATGCAGAGTATAAAGATTTGTCGTTTGACCCTCAAAACAAATATTCCGTTCCGTATACATGGGGTACTGTCGGAATCTTGTATAACAAAACTATGGTTGATGAACCGATAGATAGCTGGGGGAGCTTGTGGAATGAAAAGTATAAGCAGAACATCATTATGCTCAACAGCCAGCGCGATGCGATAGGAATAACGCTTAAATACCTTGGATACAGCTTAAACGAGGTTGATCCCGAAGCACTTGAAGCTGCAAAGGAAAAGCTTGCAGAGCAGGGCCCGCTTGTTCTGACTTGGGTTGTTGATGAGGTTAAGGATAAGATGATTGGCGGGGAGGCTGCTCTCGCGCTTGTTTATGCCGGTGATGCGGTTTACTGCAAGAGCTTTAATGAGGACCTCGAATATGTTATTCCGAAGGAAGGCTCAAACATCTTTTTCGACTCGATGTGCATCCCGAAAAACTGCAAGAATAAGGTTGCCGCCGAGAAGTTTATAGACTTTATGTGCTCGCCGGAAATTGCAGCACAGAATGCTGAATATATCGGATACTCCTCCCCATCAAAAGCAGCTCGTGAGCTTATGGGAGAGGCGGGGCAAGACCCGACGGCATATCCTGATGTTTCAAAATATAACCTCGAAATTTTCTCTTCGCTTGGTGATAAGACGAAGATATATGACGAGCTCTGGACAGAGATCAAAACAAGTATAGGAAGCTAAAAAGTTATTAAAAACACCCCCGAAAGATTTCTTTCGGGGGTGTTTTTGTAATAAAAGTCACTAAAACCTACTTTTCTATTTTCTCTTTGTCGCCCATGTATTTGCGGAGAGCTTCAGGAATGGTTATTGAGCCGTCTGCATTCTGATAGTTTTCAAGAATTGCGGCAACGGTTCTTCCTATTGCAACAC
>JAZRPO010000064.1:0-5738 GCA_045649265.1 Eubacteriales bacterium | reverse complement strand
GATTTATCTTACCACATTATTGTTATATAGTCAAAAAATCCGCCAAACGGCGGATTTTTAAATCAGGTTTTTCTGATCATTTTCGTTCTGCACTTCGGGCAGGTTATTTCAATTTTGCCTTTGCCGCGCGGGACACGAAGTAGGGTTTTGCAGGTTTTGCACCTTAAATGCTTATGTGTCTTTCTCTCTGCAAAAATCCGCTTCATAAGAGAGAATCTCTCTCGCACCTTGCCTGTTGCCCGCTCGTATTTCATAAGCTCACGGCGGCGCTTTTCATAATTCTTTGAAAAGATTCTGAAATATGCAAAAATAATTATTGCAAGCGACGGAATCGCAAACCACGCAAGCGGGCGGATGGATGACAGAAACGTCATTGCAAAGCCCATTATGAGAAGAAAAATCCCCAGCGCATCTACGCCATATCTCCCCTGCATAAAGTATTGAATTTTATTAGAGAGCCTGTAAAAGAAACCACGCATCCTAATTTGCCTCCGATTTTAGTTTGTAGTCTATATTTATATTACATAAATCCGCAAGCAGAATCAATACCTGCACATCAAAGTTACACATTGTTTACATAAAAAGAGCAGGGGTAAATCCCTTGCTCTGCTTTTCCTGTCTTGAAGCTTAGTGGCAAATGTGATAAGATGAGACTAATATAGACAAGGCAGATGATGTAGCAGATGCCTTGTCTATGACCTTGGCAGTATCAATTATCCTGTCTTCCGTGCGGGCTGTTTTCCCGATGTCAGCAATCTCTCCCGCAAACGGAATTGCCCCGACAAGGTCAAGCCCTGCTCCGACAAAATCTCCGCGGAGAAGGTCAACCGGAAGCTGAAGCAGGTTAGTGACCGTGTCAAGCCCCGGAATGAATGACGCTACTGTGAGAGCGGTGCTTGCACCATCAAGAACTTTTTGGTATGTACTTTTCTCTTTCTTTTCTTCCTTTTTCTCGCTATACGGGTCGTTGAAACCTTCGAGAAACGGGTCATCCGTTTGTATTTATATTACCACATTTCTCCTAAAACTTAAAGATACTATGCGGCAATATGTTTTCCTATGCTGATATCTCCCTCGTTCTGTACCGGCGCCGGCACTGTTTATTTCTTAAGATGTAATTTAGTATACCATAATTCTTTTTGCTAAAGGCAAAAAGTCAAGTGCGAAGCACCGCAACGGTTTCTTAACCGTTGCAAATTATGATAAAACGTTCTCTCAGGTGTCCAAAGACTTGTGCCTGCAAGACTTTGGTTTACACCGTGAGGTTGTTATACCACAAATTTAATTTTTGGTTTGACAAGTTTGTGACAACTTTTTTGTATAAAATAACAAAACCCTCTGCGGTTGCAGAGGGTTAACTATTTCTTCTTTCGATGAGCTTCATATTCGAAAACATTTTTCTTTTCAAACCTTTCGAGAGTTTCGAATTCTTGTTTGGTCATCGGTTTCTGCTCACTCATAAGCTCAATATGATATTTGATGTTCGTTTTGTTGATAACCTTTTTAAGATCACTCGAAACATTTATTATATCATTGACAAGCTCGTGATACAGTTTTTGGTAATCCATATAAACTCTCCTTTTTAAGTTAAATAAAAAGTGCGCAACCCTATGCAGAGTTACGCACCGAAAAACGCACTACTCCGACATAAGGTTGCTACACTCTTATTTCCTTGCATATCATATAAACGAGGACGCGCGGAGAGCGCATTTTTACCCAATTAGGGTAACTCGTTTATATAATTAATATGCGAAACTAGATAAATATTCCATTTTAAGAGTGTAGCATACAAATTGTATCACAAGTTTTATTAAATGTCAAAAATCTTTATACAAAAAAAGGGTGGGAACGTAAAACGTTTCCACCCTTTTTATTTCATTTTGTTACTTTACAAGCTTCTTCGCTGTATTTACAACGTTTTCAACTGTGAAGCCGAACTTCGGGAAGAGCTTTGCATACGGAGCAGAAGCGCCGAAGCCCTTCATGCAAACAAGTGCACCGTCAAGACCGACGTAACGGTCGAGACCGAAGCCACACCCGGCTTCAACAAATACTCTTGCACGGATGCTCTTCGGGAGAACGCTTTCGCGGTATGCTTCATCCTGCATCTCAAAGAGAGCAACAGACGGCATACTTACAACGCGGGCTGCGATGCCTTCTGCTGCGAGCTCGTCATATGCCTTGTAAGCAAGCTCAAGCTCAGATCCGGAAGCGATGAGGATGACCTTTGCATCCTTGCTGTCACGGACAACGTAACCACCCTTGAGCGCGCCGCGTCCTGTCTCCTCGTAGTACGGGAGGTTCTGGCGGGTAACTGCGATACCAACCGGATGCTTGCCGTTGGTAACTGCATAGTACCAAGCTGCAGCAGTTTCGTGGCCGTCAGCCGGGCGGAAGTCAATAAAGCCGGGGATAGAACGCATAGCAGCAAGCTGCTCGATTGGCTGGTGAGTCGGGCCGTCTTCACCGACACCGATAGAGTCGTGAGAGAAGACGTAAGTAACCGGGAGCTCCATAAGAGCTGAAAGGCGCATAGCCGGCTTTACATAATCAGAGAATACGAAGAAAGTAGCAACGAACGGATGGATTCCGCCGTATGCGCACATTGCGTTTGCAATAGCGCCCATAGCGTGCTCACGGACACCAAAGTGGATGTTGCGACCTGCATAATCATCCTTTGAGAAGTCGCCGCCATCCTTGATGTTTGTCTTGTTGGACGGAGCAAGGTCAGCAGATCCGCCGAAGAGGTTCGGCATAATCTTTGCGAGGCGGTTAATCATTTCACCGGAGAGGTTACGGGTAGCATTTGCCTTATTCTCAAAGCTCCAGAACTCCTCAGCATCAAGCTTATCCATCGGGAGCTTGCCGGACATAAGAGCTTCCCACTCCTTAGCAAGTTCCGGATATGCCTTAGCATAGTCTGCAAAGAGCTTGTTCCACTCGTCCTCATACTTGTTGAGGTTTGCGACAACCTCTGACATATGAGCGCGGACTTCGTCTGATACGAAGAACTCTTCTTCCGGCATCTCAAGAGTTGCCTTGAGAGCGGCAAGCTTCTCTGCGCCGAGAGCTTCACCGTGAACCTGGCTTGTGCCTGCGTTCGGTGCGCCATAGCCGATTGTTGTTGTAATCTTGATGAGGGTCGGCTTATTCTTCTCAGCCTTTGCCTCGTCGATAGCAGCAGCGATGATGTCGATATCGTTGCCGTCTGCAACGGTGAGAGTCTGCCATCCGTATGCTTCAAAGCGAGCGCAGACATCTTCTGTAAATGCGATGTCGGTGCTGCCTTCGATTGTGATTGAGTTAGAGTCGTAAAGAACGATGAGCTTGCCAAGACCGAGAGTTCCTGCCATGGAAGCCGCCTCAGATGCGATACCTTCCATAAGGCAGCCGTCACCGCAGAGAGCGTATGTATAATGGTCTACAACGTCAAACCCGTCACGGTTGAACTGTGATGCAAGATGGCGCTCTGCCATAGCAAAACCGACAGCGTTTGCAATACCTTGACCGAGCGGGCCGGTTGTGATTTCAACACCGTTGACTTCGCGGTATTCCGGGTGGCCCGGAGTCTTGCTGCCTTCCTGACGGAAGTTCTTAAGGTCGTCAATCGTGAGACCATAGTCAAACATATGAAGGAGAGAGTAAAGCATAGCTGAGCCGTGACCGGAAGAAAGAACAAAGCGGTCGCGATTCTGCCACTTTGAATTCTTCGGGCTGTGCTTCATCTTCTCTGCCCAGAGAGCATATGCCATCGGCATTGCGCCGAGAGCTATACCGGGATGTCCTGATTTTGCTTTATCGATAGCTTCTGCAGAGAGAACTCGCATGGTATCGATAGTTGCCTGCTGTACTGTTTTCATATTGTCACCTCATAAAAATTATTCATATGTAGTTATTCTATCACAACCACACCACTCTTGCAAGCACAAAAAGCGACGTTTTATCTATTATTTTCAAAAAACTGTTGACACTTTTTTCAATTATGAGTATAATGAATAAGTGCTATGGGGGTGTAGCTCAGTTGGGAGAGCGCTTGAATGGCATTCAAGAGGTCATGGGTTCGATCCCCACCATCTCCACCACGTCACGGCAAGTCTTTTTGGCTTGCCGTGCATTTTTTTGCACGGCGGCGCTTTTCAGACTGCCGCTCCTTCTTCCCGCAAAGCAGGCTTTGCCAGAGCCCTTTTCCGTACCAGCCGAGGCTACGGCGGTTTTTGTTTTGTGCTGTGCGAGAAAAAGACGGACGAAAATTCGTCCGTCTTCTGTGTTATTCCGTTATGCCGTGTTTTGCCGCCAGTTCAATAAGCTTTTCCGCCCATTCGGGAGAGTTTTCGCCGAGAAGCTCTATTGCACTTTTGTCATATTTACCCTTTTGATATGGGTTTGCGCCCCTCGCGAAAAAATATTCAAAGGTCTCACAAGAATACTCCCCGCCGCCATAACAATATGCACAAAGAT
Organism: Eubacteriales bacterium; assembly: GCA_045649265.1. GTDB lineage: Bacteria > Bacillota > Clostridia > Oscillospirales > JAAYXM01 > SIG480. The sequence goes on along the minus strand of JAZRPO010000064.1, from coordinate 1,280 downwards.
AATACGGGTCCGATGCATCATATCCCCATTCTTCGACAAGGTATCGGATTGCTTCCTCGTGCTTCATAAGGCACGCAACTTGTAAAAGAAGCTCATTTTCCGGATCTGCCCCAACTCCCATCAACTCTTTCAAAATCTCCATTCCGTTTGGCGGAAGTTCGCGCTCCTTCATTACATTATATGCTGGCTGGTCATTTTTATAATTAGGATAATGAATATCTGCACCTTTTTCAATCAAAAATTTCACTATTTTCAGATTGTCAACGCTGTCACTTTGTACTGCAATGTTCAACGGCGAGGTAAATGCATTCTTTGGTACATAATTGACATCAGCACCATCTTCTACCAAAAGCTTGACCATTTGAAAGTTCCCTACATCGCATGCCGCACCCAACGGTGTCTGGTTATCCTCACCTATATTTTGAGAAATTGCATCTATTACGACAGCACCTGGAATTGTATTCGGATTTGCAAATTTTAAGATAGATTCTAGTTTTTCTATGTCGTTCTCCCTTATCGCATCAATCATTATGCTACCCTGAATTTTCCCATATCCGACAAACAGCATATTTAACCATAAAAAAGAAAGAATTAACCACACTGCTATTCCGGTTTTTGACATCTTTTTATTATCCAAAATTAAACAAACCTCCTATCCTTTCATACCATTCCGTGGAGTCTTCAGGCGTGTTTCCATACCTTAGCCATGGCAATATATCTACAACAAAGTGAGCAAGCCACAAATCAGGGTCGGCATAATTATATGTACCCTCATCTTCATCTGCTGTAACTACATTCCAGTCAGAATCAAAGATAATCTCGCATTTCCCGTCCGGAGAAACATATTTTATGTGTCTTTCCTTTTCTTCCTTATCAGCTGTGAACTGGTGACAGTTGGCCGCTTTCTCTCCCCACTTCCAGTCATCCACATCCTTTTTGCTTTTCGGAAAATCGACATTATACTGATTTCTTCCGTAATGCATTCTCATAACTTCGTTTTCTAAAAACTTGTTTGCTGCTTCTCGAGAATCACGATCTGACCAAGGATTCAATACAATTTCTATTGCTGATTTAATCTCCGGTGATAAATCGCCGTAAATTCTTGCAATCTCATCCACAGAATCATCCAAAGCTACCAGTGGTTCTTTAATTCCTTCCCACGCCTTATCCCACCAGGATTCCCCGGAGTTTTGCGAAGCGTTCCTCACCTGAATATTCTGAGGGGCGGTTGAAGCGTATTTTATAAGCCCTGTTCCTGCGTCTTTTTCCGGTATATACGG
>JAZRPO010000063.1:0-5237 GCA_045649265.1 Eubacteriales bacterium | reverse complement strand
GATTTTTGCGACTTTCGCATCAACAAGCTTGATTAATTCACCCGGTGCAATTTCGACCTGGTAACCGATTTTTCCCGCGCTGAAAACTATTTTATCACAGTCCATAGCGGATTCGTCAACAACGGTTACATACTGCTTCTTCATCCCTATCGGAGAACATCCTCCGCGAACATATCCTGTCACCTTGTTTATGTCCTTCACCGGGATCATTTCAACCGACTTTTCTCCTACCGCAGCAGCACAAGCCTTGAGGTCAAGCTCACGGAAAACCGGAACAACAAAAACATAATTCTTCTTTGACGGCGCAACCGTGACAAGAGTTTTGAAAACCACTTCGGGTTCTTTCCCTATTTTCGTGGCAACAGAACATCCGTCAAAGTCGCCGTTGCTTTCATATGTATAAAGCGCGTAATCTATTTTGTTTGTTTCGAGAATGCGCATTACGTTTGTTTTTAAATTCGCCATTTTATCACCTGAAGGGTTAAATTACTTTTTCTTCTTTTCAACTTTCTTCTTGTTTCCGTGCTCGTCCATTATATATACATTACTCAATGTGTTTTCCATACCCTGGCGGAACTTCTTGATATATTCCTGTCTGAGGGCTGCCTGCTCCGCTTTTTCCGCATCATTGAGACCATCTTCTCTTGATTTTTTCGCAAGCTCGTTAATTCGTTTTATGAGTTTTTCCATTTTATCACGCTCCGTTTTTGCAAAGGATATCAAGCCTTATCTGAATTCATTTACCGCTATATATTTCGCATAATACTGCTCGTATGTCGAGCCTTCCTGATGTATTATTTTTGCGGCGTCGATCCCGACGTATCGGTAGTGCCACGGCTCGTATTCATATCCGGTAATCCACTTTTTCCCTTTTGGGTATCTTAAGATGTACCCGTACTCATGCGCGTGAGCCTGAAGCCACCTGAACGCACCCGTATTCTCAAACGAGTTTTGGGTAGAGTTTATATCAACCGCCAAACCTGTCTGATGCTCTGAGAAACCCGCTCTTGCCGAATAATTATCCACATTGAGTTTTCCCAGTGTTTTTATCTTTTTGTTGTATAATCTTCTCTGATAATCTTCTGTTCTGTATGCAGAAACTGCCCTGAGTGAAACGCCCTCAGCTCTCGCAGCATCCGCCATACGGACAAAATTCACATAAGCCGTTTCCTCTAGCAGATACTGTTTCCCGTCACTCACCGTATACTTTCTGTCCATATTGACGAGATTGTTCTGTTTAAAGTCGAACGGAAGCTGGTTGTGCTTATTGACCAAAACCATTTTATCATAAGGGTTTGCAATAACAGTTACGTTCTCATAGAAAGGAATATCCAGCCCGAGGTTTACCATAAAAACAACATCCGGCATGCTTATATCCGGCTTTTTGATATGATAGTTTATGTATCGCTTGAAATTTTCCGGATAAAAATTACTGTAGGTTCTTGCATACAACGCGTCATTGACCGCCTTGCCGTAAGCGGTGTTTGAAATTGGTTTTATTATATTTATCTGTTGGTCTGCAAACGAAACCGAATTTGTGCGGAATGCTGCCTCCATCATATCCACAGGCAAATAGGTCACGTTATTTTCCGAAACGAAGGAATTTGAGAAATATTTGTTCTCGCCGTTAATGGTAATTGCGTCGGTCCCCACAACGTGCCGGATTATATCTCCGTCACGCGACAAAACCATAATCTGCCTGTCACGGCTTCTGAAAAACACATATGCCCCGATTTTCTCAAAGACCATACGCGCCGGAAGATAGTGTGTATCCCCGCAAATAACAGAGGTGTGCTCGGTCACCTCTCCGTTGATTACAATTTTAAAGCCACGCTCGGCAGGAGTCTCGTGCGAAGTTACATCGACACACAGCGCAGATAAAACCAATGTAACGCACAGCGAAATTATAAGTAACAGTTTTTTCATAAACTCTCCTCGGTTCAAACCGTTATTTCATATACTATTGAACATCTTCTCATTATACTCCTTTTTTCGCGCAGTTTCAATATAAAAGGTACCGAAAATCGGTACCTTAAAAGCCTAATCTATCAACACAAGCGGTTTGATGAGGTCGCGCGGCTTGTCCTTCATAAGCGCGAGAGCCTCTTCGACTCCTTGAAGTCCATGGAAAGTGTGGGTGATGAGTTTTTCGGGGTGAATTCTCCCTTCTGTCACAAGTCGCGCAAGGCGCTCTGCACGGAGACGTCCGCCCGGCATAAGACCTCCGTTTATCGACTTATGCCCCATTCCGACACCCCAGTCAACACGCGGAATCTTAATTGATTCGCCCTCGCCAAGGTAGTTTACGTTGCCGATTTTTCCGCCCGGGCGGAGCATGCGAACGGCATCTGCGAAGGTATCGTTATCGCCACCGGCAATAATGACCTTGTCGACACCGTGTCCGTCTGTTTTCCGGAGTATCTGATCCGCGATATTTCCCTCGCGGTAGCTTATAATCTCCGATGCGCCGAATTCACGGGCGAGCTCGCAGCATTTGGGACGCGTGCCGACGGCAAAAATTTTGCCTGCACCCGAAATTGCCGCACCTGCAACCGACATAAGCCCGACAGGCCCGATACCTATAACTGCAACATTGTCGCCAAACGAAACTTCAGCAAGCTCTGCACCGTGAAGCCCCGTCGGCACCATGTCGCTCAGCATGCAAGCTGCCGCAAGCTCCATTTCATCAGGTAGATGAGCGAGGTTTGCATCCGCTTCGTTTATGTGGAAGAATTCCGCAAAAACACCGTCCTTGAAGTTTGAGAACTTCCAGCCTGCAAGCATCCCGCCCGAGTGCATTGCATATCCGCCCTGAGAAGCCACATCGCCCCAGTCCGGAGTTATCGCGGTGATTATAACGCGGTCACCGGGCTTGAAATCGCGGACGAGCTCGCCGACTTCTACAACCTCTCCTACTGCCTCATGACCAAGGACCATGTTTTCTCTCTCGCCTATTGCGCCTGCCCATACTGTATGGACATCGGATGTGCACGGTGCAAGCGCAAGCGGGCGACAGATTGCATCAAGCGGACCACACTTTGGTCTTTCTTTTTCTATCCAGCCCGTCTCACCTATTCTGAGCATTGCATAACACTTCATAACAAAACTCCTTTTTATTTTTCAGGCTTATTTTTGCCAATGAAGTGAAATTTATGCAGATTTATAACATTTCTATATACTTGATCATATCAGAATACGTCCCGCTCGGACAAGTTATATCCTTTTCCTTGCGATTCAGTATATAGTCCGTGACGATATAGTGCGATGTGATCCCTGCAAGGCGCGACGCCTCGTAGTCCTCATCAACATCGTTTCCTATCATAACGCATTTTTCGGGCTCAATATCAAACCGCCGCAAAATATCGCGGTAATATTCGGGGCTCGGCTTGCAGTATGATGAGTTTGAATAGTCCGTCACCCAGTCAAACATCTCTCCTGAAATCCCTGTCCACGACATTCGCATATCTGTTGCAACGCGCGGAAAAATCGGGTTTGATGCCAAAATTACATGCTTTGCCTTTTTGCGCGCCGCCGAAACCGCCGCTTTGGCAAGCTCGGTCGGCGTGGTTATGTTTATAATCTCCATAAATTCGTTTTTGTAAAACGCATCAAACTTCGGTATATCTCCCGAGCAGTCTCGCCCGTAAGTCTCCGAAAATGTCTCCCAGAAGGCATCAACGTTCTTTTTCGTGCCGTCATTCTTCACCATAGAGCGCACACCCGCCCAAAGGGCCGCAACAAGCTTTTCGGGGTCGTAATTTCCCCAGCCTGCGGCGGTTTTCGCAAGGCGGGATATATATACCTTTGTAAATTCGTCGTTATCCATCGGGAGAAGTGTCCCGTCTAAATCGAATAGTATGGCATCAAGCATTTTTACTCTCCGTTTTCTTTTGCATATTGGCAGAGCTGAGCGATTGCCCCACGGTCCGAAAAATCGCCGTCTGCATCGCAGAGGTCGATTAGCATCTTTTCAAGCTCTGTCGGATTTTCTTTTGAAGACATAATCTTTTTGAGCATTTTAAGGGCGGCCTTATGAGCCGGTGAAAGCTCATCTATAATCATTTTCCCGAGAAAATTATATACCTTGATTTTTGAAAGCATTTCCGGCTTGAAGTTTTTTTCAAGCACAATGGTATCGTAATAATCTCTGCATTCAAGCGGAGTTATTCCGGTCGAAAAGACGATTAGCTTCTTATCGGAAAGCGCGTCAAAATTCTTGGTAATAAGCGTCACCCCCGCTATTACCTCAGCATACAGGCCGCCTCCGTAGATTATCGTGTCATACTCTGAAAGCCTTGAGGCTTTTACGCTTTTAACTTCGCAAGCCTTGCAGCCAAGCTCCTCGGCTATCCACTGTGCATACTGCTTTGTTGAGCCGTATTTGCTCTTATATATAACTATTGCGTTCAAAAAAACATCTCCTATTAAAGTTTTGGAAGAAGCGAAAGGGCCGACATGAACTCCGGAAGTGTCGAGGCCTTTCTTATCAGCTTTGCGGCTTTTTTCTCTTCAGGAAAGTTTCGCATTGCATATACCCACACCTCTTTAAGCTTGTGGAGAGTAAAGGTCTCAGAACCCAAAACCTTTATATATTTCTCTGCAAGAAGCTCTGAAAAAGCTATGAGCTCATCTGTCCGGAGCTTTTCTCCGCCTTTTATTTCGCGGAAAATCGCAGGGTTTGCAACTGCCCCTCTTCCTATCATAACTGAGGCGAGCTTATCGTATTTCTCCGACACCTGCAAAAATTCACCGACAGAACAAATATCGCCGTTATAACAAATGGGAATTTCCGATGTATTATACGCTTTCTCAAATGCCGCCATATCACAAGTGCCGTTGTAAAGCTGTTCACGCGTGCGCGGATGTATTATCAACGTGGAAATCGGGTATTTGTCATACACCTTCATAATGCTCAAAAACTCATCAGGAGAAGAGAATCCAAGCCGGGTTTTTACGGATATTTTCATATCGCTTTTTGAAAATACCCCTGAAAAAAACTCATCCATTGCTTCCGGATTTTGTAAAAAGCCGGAGCCTCTCCCCTTTCTCACGACAGTCGCCGCAGGGCAGCCTATGTTTATGTTTACCTCGTCGTATGAAAATGGGGCAATCCGCTCGCAGAATTTCAGAAACGACTCTGCATTGGCGGTAAGCACCTGCACGGTTAATGGCGTCCCCTCATTTTTTTCGGGGAGGATGTCTCGAAAGCCTTTTTTACTCACCTTTTCATTGTCGCT
>JAZRPO010000062.1:0-3087 GCA_045649265.1 Eubacteriales bacterium | reverse complement strand
GTTATGCGTTTTTATGGCATCGCGGTCAAAGTGCCACTGAGGGATGTCCAAGGGTTTTAAGTTTCCTTTTTCGTCTGTGTATTTCGTATCAAATCCAAAAACATAGTTTGCATCCGCTTTGCCGTTCTTCATTGCAACAGTAGGCGAACTCTTCAGGCCAACGCCGAACTGCCCCGTCGGTTTCCGCACAGACCCTGATGCTTCTCCTGCTATTTTCGAATAAACGTCGTTTCTGTCGACGTATTTATACGGTCCATAATCGACGGGGAATTTGAAATCGGGAACAAAGTCAAGAGCCTGTCTGGTTTCGTTTATCTGCTCACGCAAAGAGTTCTCTTTCTTCCCCTCGTTTGAATAATAATTAAACCCCGCTAAGAACTGGTCGGGCTCTGAATTTGCAACAAGCTGAGTTTCCGTCTTCTGCGGATAGCGTTTCCCATAGTACCTGAATTTCTTTTCAGGAGTCACTGTCTCATAACTTTTTTCTGTCTCGCTCTCCTCTTGCGCTCTCGTTGAATTAAACCCCTCAAGAAACGGATCGCTCATTTTCGCCTGCTCCTTGTTTTCCTGAGTATTAAACCTCGGAAGTCCGGGCAACGATTCCGTTTTTTTCTCACCGACAATATACGGAAGCATCGGAGTCTTTTCCCAATAATTGCCGGAATCTACAAACATCAGCCTTTCGCCTGCCTTTTTTGTCGAATCATTTTTATACAATTCTTTTCCTCCTTAATTTTATTACACTTTCTTCCTTTTGTAAATCTTTTATTTGCACCGTATTTATCCATTATCATTTTGAATGATAGAACGATGTAAAGATAACACCCGAGTCTCCCACGGGTGTTTTTTGCTTGCTATCAGGCTCTGCTCAGCAAAGCCTGAATTTGGTCGTCTTCGGCGCTTTCCATTCCGTAATGATATACATTTTCTATCTCCTCGTGCTGGAAGAATACGTTATATTCATCCCCGAGGTTTCCTTCCGGATACAGGCATGCCACATAGTCCCATATGTTCTTGTTTCCTGCCTGTATCTGTTTTCTTCCGTATATCATTATCGGCTTTGTGCCGTTTACCAATGTCACTACTGTTCCTATCGGTAAGTATTTCATTCTTTTTTACTCCTTTCCTATTTCTTTTACCTTAAACTTATAGCCCATACTTTCGGCAAGCTCTCTCGCCTTTTCTATTAATTCTTCTTTTGTGTATCCCGGAACTTCCGAAAACTCAAAATACATCCCGTCTGTGCAGCAGTTGTTGATTTTGAACTTGCAATTCTCGATTTCGTGGTATTTCACAAGATCATCGAGTTTACTTTCTCTCAACTCCTGTTCGGAAGCATTCGGTACGATAAGCTCGTGGTGATCTCCATTCCTTTCTTCACCGAGTTCGCAGAAAATCTTCATAGTTCCTCCGTCAATCCCGCGCACGGCAATAGGTGTATTCTCTCGGCTGACTATTTGCTGCTGACTTGAAAGCCACTTTACTAACCGCTTGTCTTTTTTGATATCAAATGTACCGTTTTCTTCGTTCCCTCCATCGGAGTCTTTTTGACAATCTGTGTGCGAATACAATAAACAAGGCTCTTTCCCTGAAATATTCTTTACAAACACTTTTTTAAACTTCCACAGCCTTTCTCGGTTGTCCTCAACCGTTACGGCGAATTCTTTTCTGTTTCTAGTTGCTTCCTGTCTTTTCTCATAGAGAATGACGAAACCTTTGGCTTCCGAGTTTTCCGCAGGAAGTTTTTTGTCTTTCCCGGGTTCAAAAAAAGCTTCGCCCGTCCCGCTGACAAGCCGAAGGCATACCGTGTCAAACGGAAGTTCTTTTTTGTATCCTTTTGTGATGACCTTATATATATGGCAAACAAGCTTCAAAACCAACTTCACCAGTGAATAAGCCACCGCAACAATCGCCTTCAAGACATCCGCAAGACAGATAACTGCCAAACACAGCGCCCCCACCGATATAGTAAAACACACGACGAGCACAAATTTATACATTTTTGCCTCCATATTATTTTAGTTCGACTTTATACCCTTGTTCTTCTGCAATGCGGCGGATTTTTTCAGTTACTTCTTCCTTTGTGAAGCCATCTGTTTCCGAAAAGCTTATGATGCTCCCCTTTTCCTTTATCTGCAGTTTGCAATTTTCTGCCTCGCAGAACTTAAGAAGCTCTTCTCCGCTCATTGTGCAAAGTCGCGCTGTATCTTCCTTCGGGATGAGGATATCATATCCACGTGCTATAACCTGCCCATCCACTCCGCGTATTGCGATTGTGTGCCCTTCCAAATCCTGAATTGTCTCATACTGCGAAAGCCACTCCTCATTTCTCTTCTTCTCCCACACGGGGCAGACGTCAAGACGGAACAAATCGTCGCGTCCCGCTTCTGTCAGGGCAGATATGTTTGTTGTGCGCGCCAAGAGGCAAACTTCCTCTTTCGGCACTATATCCGAAACTATCCCTTTGAAGAGTTCAAGCTTCTTTTGCTTGTTCTCTTTCTTCGCGCCTTCAGCTTCCTTTGCATTCGGGGTGAGAACTGTTTCTGTTTTGCAAGTTATCTGAAAACATCTCTCTCCCTCTGCGAGAGATATCTCTATCTCCTCTATTGGGAGTTCCTTGTGGTATGTTCCTTTTGCGAGCAGCTTCTTTTCTCGTCTCGATTCTATCTTGATTGATATTGAGACAATAATAAAAAATAAGATCGGGATTGCAAATGCACATATAGTTATTGCATAAACATATGGGCGTCTCTGTGCAAGAGTTTCGTTTCTTAATTCTACCAAAACATACCATTCTTGCATAAAGTTGCCCATGAATTCCAGTAACTTTCCCACAATATCCAACCTCCCGCTTTAGTCACCAAACGAAAAATTCATATGCATCTTCAGCGAGATCTTCTCCAAAATACCCGCCTATAATGCCTCCGAGGATTCCTCCCACCGCCACCAGCGGTGCAGCGAGCACCCCTCCGCTTAAAACTCCGCCGAGAGCACCGAATGCAGCAGCCCCTATTGTCGCACCAAGTGCAGAGCCACCGATATCTCCAACAAAACCTGCAGCGGCTTCTCCAGAAGTTTTTCCAAGCC
>JAZRPO010000061.1:0-14349 GCA_045649265.1 Eubacteriales bacterium | reverse complement strand
GATTTTTCGATTTTTAATTTTAACTTCTTATACGGAGTGAGTGCTATGCAGGTCAATGACGTAGTAAAAAATGAAACGAGATATATTGCAATTTTCGTTGCAATTTTAACTGCGATTATGCAGTCAATTTTTCTTATTTTGAACCGGTGGGACCTGACAGTGCTTGCAGGTGGAATTTTCGGCGCTTTTTTTGCCGTTCTTAACTTTTTTCTTATCGGAATAACAGTTCAGAAAGCGGTTAAAAAATCGGAAGATGATGCAAAGAAAACCATGAAGGCTTCTCAGATGTATCGAAATGTTATGATTCTTGCAATCGTTTTGCTCGGTATATATCTTCAGTGCTTCAATATGTGGTCGGTGATAATTCCTTTTTTGTTTCCGCGCATAGCAATCGCTTTCCGGCCTGTTTTTGATAAAAAGCAAAAATAAATGCAATGTTTCTTGTCTGAAAGAGGTGAAATTTATATGCAGAAAAAGCGCGGTAGCTTTGTTGCCGCAGATATCTTATATACTCTTATGATGATTCTCCCGATTGTTGCAGGGATGGTCATTAAGATTCTTACAACCCCTCCAACTGAAGGGGTTAGCATAAGCGGAGCGAAGATTTTCTTCGAAGTTCCCATGCCAATTCAGAATCTTGTTATAACCGAGGCGCAGATAAATTCATGGCTTGTTCTTATAGCAATTTTTGGTCTGTGCCTGTATATGACTCACGGGATAAGCGTAAAGGTACAGACAAAACGTCAGCTTGCCGTTGAGTGGGCGGTAGAAAAGGTTGAGTCGTTGGTAGGCGAGCTTATGGGAAGTTTTTTCTCGGGTTTTGTTCCGTTTATCATGTCAATTCTCGTTCTTTCTGCCTTCTCAAGCTTGTTGAGTCTTTGCGGCCTCTTCCCGCCGACTTCAGACATAAACGTCGTTGCAGGTTGGTCAATCCTGGTCTTTGCTCTTATAACCTACTACAAGCTCAAAGGTGGTTTCTTAAACTACCTGAAAGGTTTTACTGAGCCAATCTTCGTTATGGCGCCGCTCAATGTTCTCGGAGAGATTGCAACGCCGGTTTCAATGGCGTTCCGTCACTACGGAAACATTATTTCAGGAGTTGTTATTTCAGTTCTTGTTTCTGTGGCGCTTCAGGGGCTTTCAAAGCTTCTTCTCGGGTGGCTTCCGGGATTTCTCGGAGAAATCCCGTTCCTTCAGATTGGTGTTCCGGCCGTTCTCTCGGTTTACTTCGATGTATTCAGCGGATGTATGCAGGCATATATTTTTGCGATGCTCACGATGCTGAATATCGCAGGGGCATTCCCTCAGGAAGAGTATGAAAAGAGAAAACAAAAGAAGTTATTAAAAAAACAAAATAAAGTTAAAATTTAAACGGAGGTATTCATTATGGAAATCGCAATCAGTATTATTTTAGGATGTTGTGCTCTCGGTGCAGGTCTTTGCACAGGTATAGGTGCTATCGGCCCCGGTATGGGTGAAGGTACTGCTGTTTCGAAGGCTTGTGAAGCTATCGGCCGTCAGCCTGAGAGCAAGAGCGACGTTACGTCCACGATGATCATGGGTTGTGCTATTGCGGAAACAACAGGTATTTATTCTCTTGTTATCTCAATCCTTCTTATTTTCGTTGCACCCGGAATATTTGTTGACCTTCTCAAGAGTATGTTATAATCAACAGAATTCGAAATTAAGGAGATTGAAATGATACAGTCATTAGAGGTCATTTCCATTAATATCTGGTCAATCCTCATTTCTCTCGCAAACCTTGTTCTGTTATTTCTTCTGATCAGGAAATTCTTATATAAGCCTGTTAAAAACACGCTTGAGGCGAGAAAAGGTGAGATAGACGAGCGGTATCTTGCGGCGGAAAATGCACAGAATGCCGCAAATGAAAACCGAGAAAAATGTGAGGCTGCGCTCTCGGGTGCGGAAGACCGCGCCAATGAAATAATCCGTGAAGCATCGGAAACTGCTCGCCGCCGCGGTGAAAAGCTTGTTTCTGATGCGAAGGAAGAAGCTAGCGGAATCATCCGCAAGGCAGAGGCAGATGCGGCTCTTGAGATTAAGCGTGCCGAGCAGGAGATCAAGCGCGAAATAGTTGAGGTTTCGGGCGCATTGTCAGAAAAGCTTCTCGGCCGTGAGATTAAAGCAGACGACCACAAGGTGTTTATCGATTCATTTATTGACGAAATAGGTGAAAGTGATGAATAGTGTCGGCAGAGAATACGCAGAAGCTCTTTTTGAGCTTGCCTGCGAGGTTGATAAAAAGAGGGAATATAGCGACGCTCTTGAGTTGGTTTCAAACGCGTTTTGTGAGAACGAAGACTTTTTTCGTTTTCTCACATCTCCGAACATTCCGACAGCGGAGCGCATTGCGGCTTTAGAAGCAGCCTTTGGTGAATATCTCCCGAAGGACGTTCTCTCGTTTTTAGAGCTTATGTGCGAAAAAGGACGGCTTCAGGTATTTTTCGAGGCAAAAACGGCTTATTCGGAACTTTTCGCAGAAGCTGAAAAAATTATGAAAGTAAAGGTCAGAAGTGCGGTAGAACTCTCTGAAGACCAAAAGAAGAGACTTTCTGAAAAACTTGAGAAAAGAGAAAAAGCCACAGTTAATATAGAATACGTCGTTGAGGAAAGCCTTTTGGGCGGCGTTGTCATTGAAATGGATGACAAGGTTATCGACGGCAGTCTGCAAAACCGTTTGCAGCAGGTAAAGGAAGTGATTAGCAGATGAGCACTGTACCCCAGGAAATCAGCAGCATCATTAAAGAACAGATTAAAAACTATAAATCAAAGCTTGAGATGAAAGAAACAGGAACCGTTATTCTTGTAGGTGACGGCATCGCCCGAGTTTTCGGACTTTCTGCATGTATGGCAAACGAGCTTTTGGAATTTGAAGACGGAAGTTTCGGAATGGCACAGAACCTTGAAACCGACACAGTCTCCGTTGCGTTACTTTCGGATAAAAACAACATCCGAGAAGGCTCAACCGTTCGCAGAACGAACCGAGTACTTTCCGTTCCTGTCGGCGAGGCTATGCTTGGCAGAGTTGTCAATGCGCTCGGCGTGCCGATTGACGGCAAAGGTGATATCGTAACCGAGTATACTCGTCCGATTGAATCCGAGGCTCCGGGCATCATCGAGAGAAAAGGTGTTTCTGTTCCGCTTCAGACGGGAATCAAGGCGATTGACAGTATGATTCCGATCGGCCGAGGACAGCGTGAGCTCATCATCGGTGACCGCCAGACAGGCAAGACAGAAATCGCAATTGATACGATTATCAACCAGAAAAACACCGGTGTTCTCTGTATATACGTTGCAATCGGGCAGAAGAACAGCTCGGTTGTTCAGCTTGCAAATCAGCTCACCGCCGCAGGTGCGATGGACTATACTATCATAGTTTCAGCATCTGCGTCAGAATCAGCACCGCTTCAGTATGTTGCGCCGTATGCAGGTTGCGCTATGGCAGAATATTTCCGCGAGCAGGGGAAAGACGTCCTCATAGTATATGACGACCTCTCAAAGCACGCGGTTGCGTACAGAGCACTTTCGCTTCTTATCCGCCGTCCGCCCGGGCGCGAGGCATACCCAGGAGACGTTTTCTATCTCCATTCTCGCCTCCTTGAGCGCGCGGCTTGTGTTGCTCCCGAGTTTGGTGGTGGCTCAATAACAGCCCTTCCGCTTGTAGAAACTCAGGCAGGTGACGTTTCGGCATATATCCCGACCAACGTTATATCCATAACAGACGGTCAGATATTCCTTGAAACCGAGCTTTTCCACGCAGGCGTTATGCCGGCTATAAACCCCGGTATCTCCGTCAGCCGTGTTGGCGGCTCTGCTCAGCTTAAAGCTATGAAGAAGGTTTCGGGAGAGCTTAAACTTCTCTATTCTCAGTATCGTGAGCTTCAGGCGTTCTCGCAGTTTGGCAGCGACCTTGACGCTGACACAAAGGCGCGCCTTGCGCTTGGTGAGCGAATTGTTGAGGTTCTCAAGCAGAACAGAAATTCACCTGTTCGCGTCGGTTGCCAGGTTGCAATCGTTTATGCGGTTATAAACGGATATCTTAACGACACTCCCGTTAGCAAGGTCAAGGAATATGAAGCACGTCTTTTTGAACTTCTTGAAAACAAATATTCCGACTTCATTGAAAGCGTAGAGGCGGGCTCGTGGGAGGATAAAGACATCGAAGCGTTGAAATCTGCTCTCGCAGATATGCAGAGGTGAAGATATGGGAGCTAATATCAAGCAGCTTCGCACCCGTATCAAGAGCGTCAGCTCAACCCGCCAGCTCACGAAGGCTATGGGGCTTGTTGCATCATCAAAGATAAGAAAAGCAAACACGCTCATGAATGCAGGCCGAGAGTATGTATCCGCTGTGCGCGACATGGTGAATAAGCTCGCATCTTCGCCTGAGTGTGAAAAAAGCCCGTATATGCGCTGTGGCAGCGGTGTTCTGAAATTAATCGTAATTGCGGGTGACCGAGGTCTTGCTGGTGGATATAACGCAAACGTTTTTCGTTTGATGAGAGAGTTTCCCGATGCCGAAGTTATCCCCATCGGCAAGCGTGCATGCGAACGCTTCCAGGGAGAAGCAAGGCTTGCAGAAACCTTTTCGTATTCCGATGCGAAGGCACTTTCTGATGTACTTTGTGCAGAATTTCGTGAGGGGAAGTTTGACCGCCTCGGAATTGTTTACACGAAGTATCACTCTATGATGTCTCAAGAGCCGGAGGTCCTCGATGTGCTTCCTCTTGAGAAGACAGGGGATAAATGCGGAACAAGCGTAATCTTTGAGCCCGATGAGCTAACGATTTTAAACGAAGTTATTCCTGAGTACGTTGCAGGAGCATTGATTGCCTGCGTTCGTGAAAGTGTTGCCTCAGAGGTTGCGGCGCGTCGCGTTGCAATGGATGCAGCCGATAAAAACGCACAGCAGATGCTCTCTGACTTAAACCTTGCCTATAACAGAGCAAGACAGGGCGCAATCACTCAGGAAATCACAGAGATTATTGCCGGAAGCGGGCTATAAGTAAGGAGATAGAATTATGTCAGAAAAAGCAAGCGGAAAAGTCAGTCAGGTCATGGGGCCTGTCGTTGACGTTTGTTTTGAGGAAGGAAAACTACCTTCCATATACAATGCGCTTACTATGCAAAACGGCGATAGAACGCTTACCGTTGAGGTAGCGCAGCATATAGGAGACAATGTCGTGAGATGTATCGCAATGTCATCTACCGATGGTCTCAGAAGAGGTGTTGAAGTTATTGATACGGGCGCACCGATAAGTGTTCCTGTCGGTCGCGATACCCTTGGCAGAATTTTTAACGTTCTTGGTGACACTGTTGACAACAAGCCGTTTGAAAGCGATGCCGAGCGTTGGGAGATCCACCGCAACGCACCGGCTTACGACGAGCTTTCAACGTCAACAGAAATTCTTGAAACAGGTATAAAGGTTATTGACCTTATCTGCCCGTATGCAAAGGGCGGTAAAATCGGACTTTTCGGTGGTGCAGGTGTTGGAAAAACAGTTCTGATTATGGAGCTTATCAACAACGTTGCAAAGCAACACGGCGGTCTTTCCGTATTCACCGGCGTTGGCGAAAGAACGCGTGAAGGTAATGACCTTTACAATGAAATGACCGAATCGGGAGTTCTCTCAAACACAACACTTGTCTACGGTCAGATGAATGAGCCACCAGGGGCGAGAATGCGCGTTGCGCTTTCCGGCCTCACCATGGCAGAGTATTTCAGAGACGAGGAAAAGCAAGACGTTCTCCTCTTTATAGACAACATTTTCAGGTTTACCCAGGCAGGAAGTGAGGTTTCTGCGCTTCTCGGTCGTATGCCGTCTGCAGTTGGATATCAGCCGACTCTCGCAAACGAAATGGGTATTCTTCAGGAGAGAATCACTTCTACGAAAAAGGGATCAATTACGTCAATTCAGGCAGTTTATGTCCCGGCAGACGACCTTACTGACCCGGCTCCTGCCACAACCTTTGCCCACCTTGATGCAACAACCGTTCTCTCCAGAGGTATCGCATCTCAGGGTATTTATCCGGCGGTAGATCCGCTTGAATCCACAAGCCGAATTCTTTCACCTGAAATTCTCGGCGAGGAGCACTACTTCGTTGCAAAAGAAGTGCAGAGAATTCTCCAGCGATATCAGGAGCTTATGGATATCATCGCAATTATGGGTATGGATGAGCTTTCAGATGCGGATAAGCTTCTCGTTTCGCGCGCGAGAAAGATTCAGCGCTTCCTTTCTCAGCCGTTTGACGTTTCTGAGAAGTTTACGGGATTTGCAGGTAAATACGTTCCGCTTTCGGAAACAATCCGAGGTTTTAAGGAAATCATCGAAGGTCAGCACGACGACCTTCCGGAATCTGCGTTCCTCTTTGTTGGAACAATTGACGAAGCTGTCGAAAAGGCAAAGAAGGTGTAACGATGCACGAATATCTGTTGATTATTTCCTCTCCGGACGGAGAGCTTTTCCGTGGAGAAGTTACCGCACTTTTCGTGCGTGGGGCAGATGGCGACCTCGCAGTTCTTGCAGGGCACGCTCCTTTTGCTACAATGGTAAAGCCTTGCGAGTGCAGAATCGTGAAAGCAGACGGAGAGGAGATTTCGGGCAAAACAGACGGCGGAATCCTTACCGTTTCCAAAGATAAAGTCATTTTCCTCACCGGAAGCTTTAAATGGTAGAAAACTGTATATATAAAAATCAACATATTTTTTGACGCAAATCAAAACGTTCAGACAAAATTAAATATTAACTTGCTTGATAATGAGTTCGGTACTGTACCGGACTCATTTTTTTCTTTTATTGTAAAGTCTCTTTCTTTGCCATATAAAATATGCACCTTCAAAAGTATCTGACTTTTGGGGTGCATATTACTTAATGGAGTTTGTAAAATTTTATTCTTCACCAATACATATCAAGCATGGTTCGTATCCAACCTCAACAGCTTCATTTATTGTCAATTCTGTTAAACTATTCCTGTACTTAACAATAACACAATGTTTTCTATGATACTTTTTACCTCTCGATGTTACATAATATGTGTTATCGGAATTTTTAAAGGTTGATATATCGGCTGTTACCGGTGTTGTTTGTTGTATTATTAAGGGCTTAATCATAATCGAAAATCCTAAGACACAGGCAGATAAAGCAATCATACTGATTATTAATTTCCATTTTTTGATTATAAAGAGTATAAATTTAAAGCCGATGCCAGGATTTTTAATATAACAGGAGAATTCATTTGCGAATTCTTCTCTTTTAATTTTAGAATAACTTGCAGCACCATTTTTAAAATTGGGGTCACAGATGTGTCCGAGCTCATGGCGTAAAAGCGCGCACTTGTCTTCGACGGAAATATCTGCATTTATAAATAAAATTTTAAGGTTGCTTGTTAAATATAAAAACGAGTCATTGTGTTGAACTTCTTCTTCAACTCCTAATCTTTTTATAAGTTCCGATACAGATTCTGAATTGGTATGTTTTTTATATTCAACAATCAAAAACTGATTATACTCAATAATGCGCTGTAAAGCGTAGCAATCAGTCAATGAGTAAAGTTTGTTTTGGATTAATATTTTGAGTGCCTTATGCTTAGCTGAATTATTTGTCATTGTTATCCTTTTTTATCTTGTCAATCAGGTCCATAATTGCTTTTTCTCCATCTGTCAGGGGAGAACCGGAAGCAATACTTCCATATGCAGCAATAATAGCATCTTCTAAAAAATCAGGGTGAACACGTCTGTATTCTGTTTCGGCTACCGAGGCAACTGCGTGCTTGCCCATATCATCCAGTGAATTATAGAGCTTTATAAAATCCAGTAATTTGTCATCAATTACAATAGGATGACCATCAATGGGATAAATATCTAACTCTTTAAAAATTTTGCTTACCATACCATAGTTAGACGCATATACACCATTTTTTAAAATAAAATTAATTGTTGTACGAGGGATACCAATATGTTTTGAAAAGTTTTCAATAGTACCAAACTTTTCTTTTACCCTTTTACGAATTAGGTCCTTATACATATCCAATACTATCACTTCCTTAAATGTATTTTACAATACAATACAGAGTACGTCAATAAAAACAGTTGACAATCAGGTGTTTTGTGTTATAATCAAAAGACGATAAAATATACAAATTAAAGATAAAGGGCGGTAAAATATGCAAAACGCTTTATTGCTTTTGTGACGGTTGCGTTTCGATATTGAACTCAATCGTCATTTTTTGACAAAGATTTAAAGTAAATCATTGGTAACTTCGTGGAATATTGTTATGTTTGTGGTAAAATAATAATATAAATACAGAAAGGAAGTTGTACAATGATTAAGACGACAACGGAAGATTTAATTAAAGAATTTAACTATTATTTAATTGATGAAGAAAAGGCTTCAGCCACGATAGAAAAATATATGCGTGATATCAAGGCTTTCTATCAATGGGTTTCGGGTTCTGAACTTGACAAGCGGAAGGTTCTTGATTACAAACAATATTTGACAGATAAATTAGCTCCTGCTTCTGTTAATTCTGTTTTATCTTCGCTTAATAGCTTTTTTGAATTTAATAATTTGCATGAGATGAAAGTCAAAATGATTAAAATTCAAAAACAGATTTTTACGCAAAAAGAAAAAGAGCTTTCAAAAACAGAGTATGAGAGATTGCTTGATGCTGCAAAAGCAAAAAGAAATGAAAGACTATACTTATTGATGCAAACTATATGTTCAAGTGGAATCAGGGTGTCCGAATTACAGCACATAACAGTTGAGGCAATAAGATTGGGGAAGGCAACTATTAATTGTAAGGGTAAAATGAGAATTGTTATTTTGCCTAAGGAGCTTTGCAGAATGCTGACGGAATATGCGAAAACCCAAAAAATAACAAGTGGACCTGTGTTTGTCACAAAAACAGGAAAGCCACTTGACCGAAGTACTATATGGAAAATGATGAAAGCACTTTGCAAAAGTGCAAAGGTATCCAAGTATAAAGTGTTTCCACATAATTTAAGACATCTTTTTGCACGCACGTTTTACGCTCTTCAAAAAGACATTGTAAGACTTGCGGATATTCTCGGACATTCAAGCGTAAACACAACACGTATATACACAATGGAAACTGGTGAAATACACCGCAAGCAAATTCAAAAATTGGGGCTTTTACGTCTATAAAAAAATACCACATAATTGAAATTATGTGGTATTTTATAACTGAGCTGAACAATAGTAGTACGCATATTATAGTATGTTCAGGAGTGGTTGTCAATGATTTACAAGTATTTAATGAAAAAATCTACAATGTACACAAAAAAACACATAGTGAAACAGACCGGGTTTACAAAACTAACAATGACCGGTCTAAAAACTGTGTTGTTTTTTAGGAGAATATGTCTGTGCCATATGGTAGTTTAGTTCCTCTTGCTGTCTGATTATTTATGCCTTACCACATAATTTCAATTATGTGGTAAGGCATTTTTTTTTGACGCTATTTGTAATGAACATTACATTTTAGCGAAATGTGGAGATGAATGTTAAAGGGAAGGGTTGGATTAGTATGGACAGTTATGATATGTCAGACAAAAGAAAAGCAATTATCACTACCACCTGGGACTATCTGTTAAGAACAGGACTTGCAAATGCATCAATAGGAGATCTGTGCAGAGAGGCAAAACTTGCCCAAAGCAGTCTTTATTATTGGTTTGAAAACAAAGACGACATTTGGATAAGTGCCGGGAAGTATGGTCTGTCAAAGGTCGTTGACGCACTCCTGGGTTTTACATTGGAACACATAGACAACATTCGTAAGTATTTTGACACTCTTTTAGCAGAAGTTGAAAAGTATAAGTATGAACTCAGACTCGCGATCCAGATTACAACCAGTCCGATATTTGGTGCACGTATGCGGGATAAGTCAAAAGATTTCAGGCTATGGTACGAAAAGTATGCAGGAAAGTTGATTGAGATTTTTGGTTGTACATATGAACAGGCAGAAATATTTATTTATTCCATCATTGCTTTTGTGATTGATTATGCAATATGGGACGACGGAGACAAAACACAAATGCTTCTCGAGAATCTGTATGGCAGAATAATGAAAGTTCTTCATATTGAAGAATGATCCATGTTTTTTGAAATTTAAATGAAATGCGGTGACAAATATGAAAAGACCCCTCACCAGACGAATACTAAGGATGATTGCATTTCTTTTGGTAGTGTTACAAGTGATGGTAATAAGCGTATCGGCAAAAGATAATGTCTTGTCGATATACAGAAATAATCCGGAGGACGGTATCCCATTTAATGTTACGAATATGTTTCCCGGAGACCGTGAAACAAATGTTTATACTATCAGAGTTTCGTATAATGGCGACATTAAGGTGTATTTCACAGCTGATGTAAGAAGTGACTACGAAAAGCTTGCAGAAGTGTTAAAATGCAAGGTTGTCATAAATGACGCGAACACACCTGTTTATGATGGGTTAATGAGGGAAATGCCTGATTTAGAGCATTCTCTATCGGCAGTAAACAAAACCGAAGATTTAAAATACGAGATTTCGGTTTATCTTGATACAAGCGTAGGCAATGAGTATAAGAACAAAGAATTGGTCGCCGACTTTAAATGGTGGGCTTATACTGCTGACGAGGGACATCCGGGCGGCGGTGGCGGTGGAACAATAACGCCTGTTTTCCCCCCTGGTAGCGGGGAAGACCCGATAACACCACCTGATGATGGAGATGATCCAATCGCACCACCCGATGATGGAGATGATCCAATCGTTATTCCACCTGATGGCGGAGGCGATAAACCTACGACATCCCCTGATGGGAATGAACCATCAGACTTGCCAACTGATAATCCACAGCATCCGGAAAGTGAAGGCACAACTTCGGGAGATGCCAACAGACCCACCGGAGAGCTTATAGATCCTCCCCAAACAGGAGACCTTGCAAATCCGGTTTTATGGATTATATTAATTTGTATCTCTCTTTTTGTTATTCTTGTGTTCATGTTTTTCAAGAAAAAGAAAAGAGAAACAAAGCAAGAAAAAAATCCAATTGTGAAAAAGCTCACTATATGTATAGTGATAATCGTAATTCTTGCAATATGCTTATGTATTACAACATTTGCGTTGGTGTACTCTATTGTCAGCGTTGACGAAAATATATTTAAAACAGGAACGGTTGAAATAAACCTGAATAATGGCGAACCGATTATCAGGCAGGATGAATTTTTGTTTGAACCGGGTATGACAGTAATAAAAGATTTCTTTATTGAAAACAAAAGCTCAGATGCGGTGTATTACAAGATTTATTTTGATAATGTAAGCGGCGGGCTTGAAAAGGTTTTAGATGTAAAAATTCTTGACAAAGAAACAGGGGATAAGTTGTATGACGGCAAAGCTGGAGGTCTTATAAGAGAGAACTGCGAAAGTGCAGAGCTCTTGTTAAATGAAACACGGACTCTCACGGCAGAATTTCACTATCCGGAGACAAGCGGAAACAAAACGCAAAACTTAAGTATGTCTTTTGATATGTGTGCCGTAGCAACACAGAAAAAGAATAATCCTGATAAAGAATTCGATTGAGAAGGAGCGATAAAGCAGTGAAAAAAACACTTAATATAATAAAAAATGTTTTGGTGTGGACTATTTTTGCGATAGCCGTTGCTATGATGATATTTACAATAGTTTCAGTAAATACATTTGACCAGAACAACAGAAACTTGTTCGGGTTTAAAGCATTTACCGTAAGAACCGACTCAATGAGTGCAACAGATTTTGATGCAGGCGATATAGTCTTTACAAAAAATGTTGACCCCAACACCCTTAAGGAAGGCGATATTATCGCATTCGTTTCACAAAGCGAGGAATATTACGGTGAAACAGTTACCCACAAAATTCGTCAGAAAATAACAAATGAAAGTGGCGAACCTGCTTTTGTTACATATGGTACAACAACAGGTGTTGACGATGAAGTTCCGGTTGAATATTCATCGGTTTTAGGCAAGTATGTAGGCAAGCTTCCTAATGTGGGCGCGTTCTTCTTGTTCCTTAAGGAGCCTATCGGATATCTTCTTTGCATTTTTATTCCGTTTTTGCTGTTGATTTTATATCAGGGGCTTATGTGCATAAGATTATTCCGCAGATATAAAAAAGAACAGATGGCAGAATTGACAGCAGAAAGAGAAAAAATTGAAGAAGAGCGTAGGCAAGCAGCTGAAATAATGAAGGAGCTGCAGGAACTGAAAGAGCAACTTTCAAAACAAGAAGCAACAACTTCAAACGATGCTTAGGGGGTAAAAGATGGCAGAATTTAAAGCAACTAAAGCCGCATTTGTTGGTAGCTTAATCTCATTGCTTTTAAGTTGTGCTATGCTTTTAGGAACAACATTTGCTTGGTTTACCGATGCTGTTTCAAGCTCGAACAACCGTATTTTGGCGGGGAATTTAGACATTGATCTTTTAATGTATAAATCGGATGAAGGCGAATATGTTTCAATCGCAAAAGGCAACGGAGATATTTTTGCTGAAGAAAATGGCGGTAGAGGTGTAAGCTGGGAGCCGGGGATAACAAAAATTGCTTATCTGGCGGTACAGAATATCGGTAGCCTTGCGCTTAAATACAACATAAAGCTTGATGTTGACGGAGAGCTTGCAGATGCTCTTGAGTATGCAATCTTAGACGGCAAAGAAGCAGGAGATGCTACCGCAACAAGCTGGAATTCTCTTGCAAGCAGTAAAAAAGGCAGACTCACAGATGACTTAAGCTCTATTGTCAACGGAGAGCTTTACGAGGGCGAAGACACGCATTATTTCGCTGTGGCAGTGCATATGCCTGATGATGCTTCAAACGAGTATCGGGGTGCCAGCATCGCCGTTGACCTTACAGTTGTGGCAACGCAAAGCTCTTATGAGAAGGACAGCTTTGGCGATGGTTATGATGCGGATGGTGACAACGACGAAAGTGAACAGGAGACATGGATTTCTTCTGAAACGGCAGCAGTAACAATCGACACCATTGAACAATTTAAGAAGTTTACTGATGCTGTTAATTCAGATGGCACTTACGACGGCGTTAACGTTGCAAACAACCCTGACGTATATGTTAAGCTGACAGACGATATCGACCTTTCAGAATATACCGACTTTACAGGCATCGGTGATGGTGAAAGTAATTCCTTTGACGGTGTTTTTGACGGCTGTGACTATACCATTAAAAACTGGACTGTAGATAATCAGGATAAACCATTAGCCTTGTTCCGCACAACAAAAAACGCTCGTATTAAAAATTTGACAATCGACAATTTTATAATTGGTGCAGATACAACTAATGGCAATAATTATAGTGTTTTGATTGGTTTGATTGAGGGCGATGATGTTGTTATCGACAAAGTAAGCATTAAAAACTCTGTTCTTACAGGACAAGAAACAATGGGTGTTATTGTCGGAGCAATGAGCGAAGGACAGCTTACCATAACTAACTGTAATGTTGAAGACATAACAATCAAAAATGCCGAAGGATATACAGAGGTAGTCGGAATTTTGATCGGTAGCAGATGTTCTGAAAATAATTTTGCTGAAGCTGAAAATAAAATTACCAATGTAAAGTGGTTTAATGCAGATACGGAGCAGACAGCTGTCCCTGCTTACAACTATACAGAACAGGCCATTGTTTAAGCTATATACAGCAAGTAGCTGTTTATATATTCGTCTGACAAAATAAAAAAACAGGAGGTAAAACAGCACATGACGAATAGTAAATTAACAAAGAGAGCTTTGTTTACAAGCAGTATATCACTCCTTCTCTGCTTTGCAATGCTTCTCGGAACAACATTTGCTTGGTTTACAGACAGTGTAACCAGCGCGGGCAACATAATCAAGTCCGGTAATCTTGATGTTGAGATGCACTATGCGGACGGAACATCTGATCCGGAATCGGCTACATGGGAAGATGCATCAGAAGGTGCAATTTTCAAATACGAGCTTTGGGAACCCGGTTATGTTGACGTAAAACACATTGAAATTGCAAACAAAGGTTCTCTTGCTCTTAAATATCAGATTGCAATAGTTGCAAACGGCGAAGTTTCAAAGCTTTCTGACGTAATCGACGTTTACTACGCAGATCCTGCTGTTCAGGTTGAAAACAGAGCTGACCTTTCCGATAGCAATAAGATCGGCACTTTAACCGAAGTTCTTACAGCAATGCCTGACACAGCTTATGGCGAACTTCCTGCCGGAGAAAAACACACAATCACACTCGCACTCAAGATGCAGGAATCTGCTGGTAACGAATATCAGAACTTGTCTATCGGAACTGACTTCTCTGTAATACTTTC
>JAZRPO010000060.1:0-2213 GCA_045649265.1 Eubacteriales bacterium | reverse complement strand
ATTCTGATAGGAACCGCAGCCACCCATATCGCTTCTTATATAGCATCGAGGATCAAGAGTAAGTGACTTTTGCCGATGCCGGCAGTCGCAATAAATGCAGTGTTTATCGGTGTGATGCTCACGTATATGATTATGCCGGGTATGGAGGCTTTGCCACTGTGGTATAATATTCTGACGGTTGGCGCCGGTCAGGTAGCTGCTTGTTACGGCTTAGGGATTCCTTTGTTTGGGATTATAAAAAAACTGGCGGATAAAAATCAGAATATGGAGGAAAAGAAAAAATGAAAAAGATTTTGTTGCTTATTATATCAATATCATTTGTTTTTTCGATTTCTGCATGCGGGAAAAAAGGATATATGTCAGGGGATGAAAAAAACTTTAAAGTAATAACAACATTTTATCCCGTTTATGTGACCACACTTAATATTATGGATGGAGCAAACAATGTTTCGCTTACGAACATGACCGAAACCGACTACGGCTGCATGCATGACTATGCACTTACAGCAAAGGATATGAAAGAGCTCTACGGTGCTGAACTCTTTATTGCAAACGGAATGAATATGGAAACCTTTATTGAAAAGCATACACTCGGTATTCCCAGTCTTGAGGTTTTAAACAGTGGGGAAGACGTTCCCAAAGTGTTAAAAGGAGAAAACGGATATAATTCTCACTATTGGATGAATATAGACAACACGATAAACCAATGTGACAAAATAGCAGATGCTCTTATAAAGCTCAATCCGGAGAATGCGGAGATTTATGAGAACAATGCGGCAAAGTATAAAGAAAAACTCAATGCTCTCATTGCAGAGACAGAAGACAGATTCAAAAAAATAAACAAGCAGGATATAGTCGTTTTCGGAGATTCATTTGATTACTTTGCAGAGCAGTTCGGATTTAATATTATAAAGGTTTCTTCTTGGCATGATGGAACGTCAGCATCTCCGAAAGAAATTGCAGAAGTAACAGAGTATATGAACAAGAATGATATTAACAAAGTATATATTGAGAAGAGTGACCCGGACAGAGTGGCGCTTAGAGCGGTAAAACGAGAAACAGGTTGCGAGGTAGTTGAGTTCGATGCTGCAATAAGCGGAGAGATTAACAAGGATACAAAAAATGCGTATATCAATGCGATATATCATAATGTACATGCCATTGAAGAGAATATGGGCAAAAAGTTTGTAGTAAATTAACAAAAATATGCAAAAATCAGCACAATGCTTTATGCATTGTGCTGATTTTTACATATAAGGTTGACAATGTTGTAAAAAAAGTGATAGAATGATATTCTCAATTATAATGCGGAAAATTACGCTATTGCATTTTTATTCTAAGTCATTTAATTGAAAAAATCAATAAATATCGGCAAAAAACCGACAACTCATCCGGGCGTTTCTTTGGGCGCTGACATGCCTTTGTCAAGCCTTTTAAGCCCGAGCGTGGTCGCATAAGCGACAAAAAATACAGGGCGGGTTGAACCGCCTGAGTTCAACAGGAGTGATTTCTGATGAAGGACGTAACGTACGGAAGAACTACAAGAAAGAGCTTTGCGCATATCGAAGAACCGCTCGAAATGCCAAATCTTCTTGAAGTTCAAAAAAAGTCTTACGAATGGTTTCTGTCAACAGGGCTTCGCGAGGTCTTGCAGGATGCGGGCACAATTGAGGACTATTCGGGCAATCTCGAGCTTTCATTTATCGATTATGTGCTCGAAAACAAATGCAAGTACACTGTGGATGAATGCAAAGAGCGTGATGCCACATATGCTGAGCCGCTTCGCGTAAAGGTAAGGCTCCGCAACAAAGAAACTGAGGAGATAAAAGAGCAGGAAATCTTCATGGGAGATTTCCCTGTTATGACAAAAACCGGAACCTTCGTTATAAACGGAGCTGAACGCGTTATTGTTTCTCAGATTGTTCGTTCACCGGGCATGTATTTTGATGCTAAGATGGATAAGGCAGACAGCGCAATATACAGTGCAACGATTATTCCGTATCGCGGCGCATGGCTTGAATACGAGACCGACCCGGCTGACGTATTCTATGTACGTATTGATAAGAACCGCAAGCTGCCGATCACCATGCTGATCCGTGCACTCGGTATCCAGAGCGCTGAGGAAATCGCCGCTGTATTCGGTGTCGAGCCCAAGCTCATCGCTACACTTGAAAAAGACGAATGTGACAACCTTGACATCGAAACCAAAACCA
>JAZRPO010000059.1:0-103634 GCA_045649265.1 Eubacteriales bacterium | reverse complement strand
AGATAAAGTGGTATCATATGAAAGTGAAAAATATAAGAAGAGAGGTTTTTATATTATGGCTGAAATTCGTTCCAAATCTCTTGACAGGCTTTTTGAGATAATTCTTAAGCTCCAAACGGTTGATGAATGTTATAAATTTTTTGAGGACATCTGCACGATTAAAGAAGTTCAGGATATGGCGCAGAGGTTTGATGTTGCGTGTCTTCTTGATTCGGGGAAGAACTACCAGGACATTTCCAAAGAGGTCAACGTTTCCACTGCGACGATAAGCCGCGTCAGCCGTTGCCTTAATTATGGCAGCGGAGGATACCGTGATGCCATTGCTAAGTTGAAGGGAGAAAAAGAGAAAAAATGACAGCTAAGCTCGGAGTTTTGAAACGGGAAGAGCGGATTGTATTTGCTCTTCGGTCGCTGTATGAAGCATACGGCTATTCGAAATATAAAATGAACAAGTTTGAGGAATATGACCTCTACGTGAGAAACAAGGACTTTCTCATTTCAGACAGCGTAATTACCTTCACGGATACCAACGGCCGCCTTATGGCATTAAAGCCTGACGTAACCTTATCCATAATAAAAAATTGCAAGGATTCAAAGGGCTTTTCCGAGAAGCTTTATTATAACGAAAATGTCTATCGCGTTACAAGGGGAGCAGAGGGTTTTCGCGAAATTATGCAGGCAGGGCTTGAATGCATAGGCGACATTGACAGGTACTGCGTTTTTGAGGTTTGCGCGCTTGCAATGAAGAGCCTTCTGGAGATTTCGGAGGAGGCGGTCCTTGATATTTCGCACATAGGAATTCTGACCGACATTTTAGACGAAATGGAGCTTACCGCTGACGAGCGCCGCCGTGTCATTAAATGCGCAGGAGAGAAGAATCTCCACGGCATTTCAGCAATCTGCGGAGAGAGCGCTGCTGCAGAAAAGCTCAAGGCTCTTGTTTCGGCATACGGCGCACCAAGAGAGGTGCTTAAAAAAATCGCAGAGCTTTCACCGCGCAAGGAATACCTCGATGAAATTACGGAAATCGTTTCCGGCTTCGAAGACGAGGGGCTTGCTGACAAGCTGCGGATAGATTTTTCGGTTGTTGACGATATAAGATACTATAACGGTGTAGTTTTTAAAGGGTTTGTTAAAGGCGTTCCGTCAAGCGTTCTGTCCGGCGGAAGGTATGACAATCTTATGAAGCGAATGGGAAAGGCTTCGGGAGCTATTGGGTTTGCAGTATATCTCGATTCGCTTTCGGTGCTCAGCGAGAGTGAGGAGCGTTTTGATACAGATGTTCTCCTTATATATAACGAAGGCGAGAAGCTTTCAAACATCAACCGCGCAGTAGCGCAGATTTCCTCTCGTGGAGAGAGAGTCAGCGCACAGCGCCAAATTCCGGAGAGATTCAAATACAAGCGGCTTTGCAGAATTTCCGGAGGAGAGATAACGGAGGTTATTGACAATGCTTAATATTGCACTGCCGAAGGGCAGGCTTGGAGAAAAGGTTTATGCGACATTTGCAGCGGCGGGATTTCCTTGTCCGGAGCTTTTGTCGGAGAGCCGCAAGCTGATTTTTGAAAACGAGGCGGCAGGGGTCAGATATTTCTGGGTGAAGCCGTCAGACGTTGCGATATACGTTGAGCGGGGAGCTGCGGATATCGGTGTTGCGGGAAAGGATATTCTTCTCGAATACGCGCCCGATGTCTATGAGCTTTCGGATTTAGACCTGGGAAAATGCAGAATGGCAGTTGCCGCGCCGCGCGACTTTCGCGACAATACGGAAAGAACACTTCGCGTTGCAACGAAGTTCCGCCGGATTGCGGGGGACTATTACCGCGCAAAGGGCAGGGATATTGACATTATCCACTTAAACGGCTCTATTGAGATTGCGCCTATTCTCGGGCTTTCCGATGTTATTGTCGATATAGTGGAAACAGGGACAACCCTTCGGGAAAACAACCTCGAGGTTTTTGAAACGATAGTTCCTATAAGCGCAAGGCTCATTGCGAACAAGGCGAGCTTCAAATTCAAGGCAGAGCAGATAGAAAAAATCGTAAAAGAAATTGAAAACTCGCGGGGGGCGAAAAAATGATAAGGATTTTAAAATACGGCGAGGTTGCCGAGAATGAAATTTTCAATCGGCGCGAGGAGTCGGCAGACGTTTCTGCGGCAGTTTCGGAGATTATTGATTCCGTTAAGGCTCGCGGAGATGAGGCGATTTTTGAATACAGCCTCCGTTTTGACGGTGCAAAGCTGTCATCGCTTGAAGTCTCTGAAGCTGAGATTGATGAGGCGATGAGCTCTGTTTCTCCCCGTCTTATTGAGGTTATGACACGAGCGGCAGAGAATATAAGAAAGTTTCACTCCGCTCAGGTGCGGCAGAGCTTTGTAATAAATGATGAAGACGGCATTGTCATGGGGCAGAAGATTATCCCGATTGACAGGGCAGGCCTGTATGTCCCCGGAGGAACAGCGGCATATCCATCCACCGTGCTGATGGATTCCATACCTGCCGTAATCGCGGGGTGTTCTGAGGTTGTTATTACGACACCTCCCGGAAAAGACGGAAAAATTAATCCTGCAATCCTTGCGGCTGCGCGTATTGCAGGCGTAAGCAGAATTTTCAAGGTCGGCGGCGCTCAGGCGATTGCCGCGCTTGCCTACGGTACGGAAAGCATTCCGAAGGTTGATAAGATCGTAGGCCCGGGAAATGCATATGTCGCAGAGGCAAAGAGGCAGGTGTTCGGGCAGGTTTCGATTGATATGATTGCAGGGCCGAGCGAAATTCTCGTTGTTGCAGACGAAAAATCAAACCCGGCATATGTTGCAGCAGATATGCTCTCTCAGGCAGAGCATGACCGCCTCGCAAGCGCAGTGCTCGTTACCGACTCCGACACTCTTGCGAAGAAGGTTTCAGTGGAGATTGAAAAGCAGCTCCCGCTTCTTCCTCGATATGAGATTGCAAGGGCATCCATAGACAGCTTCGGTAAGATTATAGTTGCAGAGAATCTTTCGGCGGCGATTGATATTGCAAACGCTCTTGCTCCCGAGCATCTTGAGCTCTCGGTTGACAATCCGTTTGATTATCTTTCACAAATCCGCCATGCAGGATCTGTGTTTATGGGAAGAAGCTGCCCTGAGGCGCTGGGCGATTATCTTGCCGGCGCAAACCACACCCTGCCGACAAGCGGCACTGCGAGGTTTTCAAGCCCGCTTTCGGTCGATGACTTCATAAAGAAAACGCAATACACCTATTACACTGAGGATGCGCTTAAAAGAGTGGCAGAGGATGTTGCTCTCTTTGCAGAAACAGAGGGGCTTTCCGCTCATGCAAGAAGCGCAACGATACGTTTGGGAGATAAGAAATGAGCAGATTTTTCAGCAGCAAATATGCAGAGCTTGCCCCATATACTCCGGGCGAGCAGCCGCAGGATATGAAATATATAAAACTCAATACCAACGAATCGCCGTTTCCTCCGTCTGAAAAAGCAATCCGGGCAGCGAGCGAGGCGGCAAAAAAGCTCCAGCTCTATTCGGACCCCGAATGTAAGCTTCTTACCAAAAAGCTTGCAGAGCTTATCGGAGTTTCGCCCGATGAGGTTTTATTTACAAACGGTTCTGACGATGTCCTGAACTTTGCGTTTATGGCGTTTTGTGATGAAAAGACGGAAGCTGCATTTTGTGACATAACATATGGCTTCTATCCGGTTTTTGCAAATCTTAACGGAATCAGGTATCAGGAGATTCCGCTTCGTGAAGATTTCACTATTGATGTTGCTGCGTTTTGCAATATAGAAAAAACGATTTTCATTGCAAATCCCAATGCACCGACGGGAATCGCGCTTCCGCTTTCAGAGATTGAGAAGATAGTTAAGCAAAACCCCGGAAATGTTGTGATTATTGATGAGGCATATGTCGATTTTGGTGCAGAAAGCGCAGTGCGGCTCGTTCATAAGTATGACAACCTTCTTGTTACGCAGACGTTTTCAAAATCGCGCTCAATGGCAGGGGCAAGGCTCGGCTTTGCAGTAGGAAACCGCGAGCTGATACGCGACCTTAACACCCTCAAATATTCGACAAACCCCTATAACATAAACAGCATGACGATGGCTGCCGGCATCGGGGTAATCGAGGATGAGCAGTACACACGAAAAAACTGCAGGAAAATCTGCGAAAACCGAGAGTTTACGGTGTCGGGCCTTTCGGAGCTTGGATTTGAAACGCTTCCGTCACAAGCGAATTTTATTTTTACTAAAAATAAGAATATTACAGGTGGCAAGCTCTATCGCGAGCTTCGCGAAAGAGGGATTCTTGTCCGCTATTTTGACAAGCCGCGGCTTTCTGAATTTGTCCGCATAACGATAGGCAGCCGTGAGCAGATGGAAACACTTATTAAAACGATTGAGGAGATGAAGATATGAGAAAGGCAGAGATGAAGAGAGAAACAAAGGAAACAAAAATTTCACTGAAGCTGAATCTTGACGGAAAAGGCGAGTCCGAGATTTCAAGCGGCAACGGCTTTTTGGACCATATGCTTGCTCTTTTTGCAAAGCATGCAGCAGTTGACCTTTCCATTACCTGCGACGGTGATACATATGTTGACTGTCACCACACAGCAGAGGATATAGGCATCGTGCTTGGTGCGGCGTTTTCCTCGGCGTTGGGAGATAAGAGAGGAATCTGCCGCTATGGAGATATAGTTCTTCCCATGGATGAGGCGCTTGTTCTTTGTGCAGTTGATATTTCCGGTCGCGCATATCTGAATTGCGAGCTTTCGCTTCCGAGCGCAAGAGTCGGAGAGTTTGACACGGAGCTTTGTGAGGAATTCTGGGCAGCATTCTCCCGCGAGGCAAAAATAACACTTCACATAAGGCAGCTCGCAGGCAGAAACTCACATCACATAATCGAGGCAGTGTTCAAGGCTTGCGGAAGAGCTATAAGAGCAGCCTGCAAAATTGATAAGGACTTTAAGGATGCTGTTCCGTCAACGAAGGGAGTTCTTTAATGGTTGCAATTATAGATTACGGCGTAGGAAACCTCTTCTCGCTCTCCGCCTCTTTTGCCAAAATCGGTAGAGAAGCGCGTGTTACCTCCGACGAAAAGGAGATACGAGAGGCATCGCACATTCTGCTTCCGGGTGTAGGTGCATTCGAGGATGCGGCAGAAAAGCTTCGGGCATCGGGGCTTTCAGAGGTAGTGTGCGATGAGGCAAGGCGAGGCAAACCCATTCTCGGCATTTGTCTCGGGATGCAGCTTCTCTTCGAAAAAAGCTATGAGTATGGCGAGCATACGGGGCTTGCGCTGATTCCGGGAGCTATCCGCCCGATTGATGGGGTTATTCCAAAAACATTAAAAGTTCCGCATATCGGGTGGAACGCGCTCAGTCTTCAAAATGAGTGTCCGATTTTCAAGGACATAAAAAACGGCGACTGTGTGTATTTCGTTCATTCCTACTATGCGGATACAGAAGAAGCGTATATAACCGCGAAAGCGGAATACGGAGCGCTTGTCACTGCGGCGGTGAGAAAGGGAAATGTTTACGGCTGCCAGTTCCACCCCGAAAAGAGCGGAGATGTCGGACTTTCCATTCTCTCTGCATTTTGCGAAACGGAGGTGGAAAAATGCTGATTTTTCCGGCAATAGATTTATATGAAAAAAAGGCAGTGCGCCTGCTTCGCGGCGATTATGCCAAAATGACGGTATACAGCGAAAACCCGTGTCAGGTTGCGCTTGATTTCAAGGCAAAGGGCGCAAGTTGGGTGCACCTTGTTGATTTGGAGGGCGCAAAGACGGGGCAGACCCCCAATTTTGATGTTGTCTGCGAGATAAAGCGCAAAAGCGGGCTGATGTGTGAAATCGGCGGTGGCATCCGGAATATGGAAACGTGCAGGCGCTATATTGATGCCGGCATTGACAGGGTTATCCTCGGCACTGCTGCAGTAAAGGACGAGGCATTCGTCCGTGCGGCTGTCTCAGAATATGGCGAGAAAATTGCTGTCGGAGTTGATATCCGCGACGGGTTTGCAGCACTTTCCGGTTGGACTGAGAAAAGTGAGGTGCATGCCTTTGATTTGTGTGAGCGGATGCAGAAAATAGGAGTTAAAACTATCATTTGCACCGACATCTCAAAGGACGGGGCAATGCAGGGAACAAACGCAGAGCTTTATCGAGCTTTGTCAGACGAGCTCAACATGAGGATTGTTGCCTCGGGCGGAGTTTCTTCGATTGACGATATAAAGCGCCTTTCCGGGATGTCGCTCTATGGCGCGATTGTAGGAAAAGCATACTACACCGGTGCGATAGACCTCGAAGAGGCAATAGAGGTGGCGCGATGATTACAAAAAGAATTATTCCGTGTCTTGATGTTCGGGACGGGCGGGTTGTAAAAGGAGTTAACTTCAAGAATTTAAGCGATGTTTCTTCTCCTGTTGAGCTTGCAAAGCATTACAGCGAAAGCGGAGCAGACGAGCTTGTGTTCTATGACATCACGGCTTCAAGCGAGGGGCGCCGCATCTTCACTGAGATTCTTGCTGAAACTGCCAGAAACGTGTTTATTCCGCTTACTGTCGGTGGAGGAATCAACTCCACTGATGATTTTGACCGTGTTTTAAAATGCGGTGCAGATAAGGTCAGCGTAAATTCCGGCGCAATCAAAAACCCACGCCTTATATTTGAGGCGGCAAAGCTTTACGGAAACCAGTGTGTTGTTATCTCTGCGGATGTTGCAAGAGTTGACGGTGTGTTTCGGGTTTTTGCAAAGGGCGGCCGTGAAATGACAGACCTTGAAGCTGTTTCGTGGATAAAGAAATGCGTTGACCTCGGCGCAGGAGAGGTATGCTTGAATTCCATTGATACGGACGGTGTTAAAGGAGGCTTTGACCTCGAAATGCTTGATGCGGTTTCAAACGCCGTCAATGTCCCTGTTATTGCATCAGGCGGAGCAGGGAGTGCCGGAGATTTCATAAAGCTTTTCAAAACGCTGCCGAAGGTTGATGCAGGGCTTGCCGCGTCTATTTTCCATTTCGGAGAGGTGAAGATTTCTGACCTGAAAGCGGAGATGAGAAAAAACGACATCCCCACAAGAGAAGTTTAAAAAATCACGCTGTGAAAGGAAGATGAAAAATGTTTGATATAGAAAATCTTAAATTTGACGAGCGCGGGCTTATCCCTGCAATAGTTGTTGATGCCGAGACGAAAAAGGTTCTCACTCTTGCGTATATGAACCGCGAAAGCCTTAAAATCTCAATAGAAAAGGAGCTTTGCTGTTTTTGGAGCAGGTCAAGAAACGAACTCTGGCTCAAAGGAGAGACGAGCGGGAATTATCAGCATATAGTTTCCATTACGGCTGATTGCGACCGCGATGCGCTTGTTGTTATGGTAGAGCCCGATGGCCCCGCCTGCCACAAGGGAACGAAGTCATGCTTTGAGGAAAAAATCTGGCAGAGCGAAGGGCGCCGCGAATTTTCTCTTGAAGGGCTTATAAACCTCATAAAGGGAAGAAAAGAAGAAAAAACTGAAGGCTCTTATACCACATATCTTTTTGAAAAAGGCCTTGATAAAATTCTCAAAAAGGTGGGGGAGGAGAGCACCGAGGTCATAATCGCCGCAAAGGCAGAGGACCGTGCAGAAACAATTTACGAGATTGCCGACCTTGCATATCACGTTATGGTCCTTATGATTGAGGCAGGCATCGACCTTTCCGATATCCACCGTGAGCTTGCCTCGCGCCATGTTATTGACCATAAGGTCAAGCAGGAGAAAATGACAAAGTAAAAAATTTAAAAACTTTTTCAATTTTCCACTTTACAACGATAAAGTGTTGTGCTATAATATATTCACATCAAAAAAATTATTTTTAGGAGGAACAAAAAATGCGTAAAATTCTTTCACTTATCCTTGCTGTTATGATGCTCACGTGCCTCTTTGCAGGCTGCAATGCACCGGCTGAAAACGACGACCAGGTTCTTTCTGACGGTGGCGATGTCACAGCAAAAAGCGACACAGACTACATCATGGAAAAAGGCGAAATGGTTATCGGTATGACTCTCTTTGCTCCGATGAACTACTATGACAACGATTCAAACGAGCTTATCGGATTTGAAACAGAGTTTGCAGAAGCTGTTTGCGAGAAAATCGGCGTCACACCGAAGTTCCAGGAAATCAACTGGGATTCAAAGGAAATTGAGCTCAATGCAAAGAATATCGACTGTATCTGGAATGGTATGACAATTACAGACGAGAGAAAAGAAACGATGGAAATCTCCGATGCTTATATGGCCAACCGCCAGGTTATGGTTGTTAAGAGCGAAAACCTCGATAAGTTCTCAGAGGGCGTTATAGGCGCTGCTGTTGTTGCTGAGGCAGGCTCTGCCGGTGAAGAAATCGCTACAAGCGACAGCTTCTTCAAGGACAGCGCATTTACACCTGTCGATTCTATGGCAAAGGCTCTTACAGACGTTGCAGCAGGCACAAGCGATGTTGCGATCGTTGACTATGTTGCTTCAATCGGATCAATCGGAGCAGGAACAGACTTTGAGAACCTCGTTGTTGTTGATGGCCGCGAGTTCGCACCTGAGGAATACGGAATCGCATTCCGCAAGGGCAGCGATATGGCAACGGTTGTAAACAATACAATAGATGAGCTTATTGCCGACGGCACACTTGATACAATCGCAAAGAAGTATAAGCTTGATGCTCTTCTTATTAAAGACTAATATACGGAGTTTTTTAACATGCCAACATTTGAGGTAATTTTCCGGTCTCTGACTGACGGCTTTGCCACAAACTGCATAATATTTGCAGTTACGCTTCTTGCCGCTATCCCTCTTGGGCTCGTTATAGCCTTTGGCTCGATGTCCTCGTTTCGTCCGTTCCGCTTTCTTCTGAAAACGAAGTCGAAAGCTCTTCAGACAATAGGGAACTTTGCCCCGATAAAATTGTTGACACGTACATTTGTTTGGATCATCAGGGGTACTCCCCTGATGCTCCAAATTTTTGTCGTATTATATGCGCCGGGGCTTTTGTTTGATATGCCGATGCGCCAGAGAGAAACTGCTGTTCTCATCGCCTTTGCGATCAACTATGCGGCATATTTCTCCGAGATATATCGTGGCGGAATCGAGGGTATTTCAAAGGGACAGTATGAGGCGTGTCAGGTGCTTGGGATGACTAAGGGGCAAACCTTCTTTCGCGTAATCCTTCCGCAAGTGGTAAAAAGGATAACTGCGCCAATGGGCAACGAGATTATAACTCTTGTAAAAGACACCTCGCTTGCAAGGGTTGTTGCCGTTTCCGAAATAATTATGTGTGCGGAACGCTTCACGAAGCAGGGGCTTATCGGTCCGCTCTTTTCAACAGCGATTTACTTCCTGGTATTTAACGGAATTCTCACTCTTCTTTTCGGATACATAGAAAAGAAATTAGATTATTACAGAGGTTAAGGCTTATGGCTATTTTAGAAGTAAATAATCTCTATAAGAGCTTCGGAAAGATTGAGGTTCTGCGCGGAATTAACTTCTCTATGGAGGAGGGCGAGGTTGTTTCGATAATCGGCTCCTCCGGAAGCGGAAAAACAACTCTCCTCAGATGTCTCAACGCGCTTGAAGTCCCTACAAACGGAGTTATTTCAATTGGTGGCGAGGTTGTTTTTGATTCGACAAAGAACACGGCCCGAAGCAAAGCAGATATGCGCCGCTGGCAGCTTTCCTGCGGGCTCGTTTTCCAGTCGTTCAATCTCTTTCCACAATATACGGCGCTTGAAAATGTTATGCTTGCGCCAAAGCTCCTTGCAAAGGAGAGAGAGGATTTTCGGGCAAACAAAAAGCAGATTCTTGCCCAAATCAGGGAAAATGCCGAGTCGCTCCTTGATAGGGTAGGCCTTTCTGACAGGCTTTCAAATTATCCGTGTGAGTTATCGGGCGGCCAGCAGCAGCGTGTAGCCATTGCTCGTGCGCTTGCGCTTTCTCCGAAGGTCTTGTTTTTTGACGAGCCGACGAGCGCGCTTGACCCGCAGCTTACCCAAGAGGTCTTGCGAGTTATCCGCGAGCTAGCAGATATGAATATGACTATGATTATAGTCACGCATGAAATGAAGTTCGCACGTTCCGTCTCGGACAGGATTATATTCATGGCAGACGGAGTCATTGAGGAGGACGGCAGTGCAGAGTTTGTGTTCGAACAAAGCAAAAACGAAAAGCTCCACGCCTTTCTCGGCGATATGGAAGAATAGAAATAAAGGGCAGAAACGAACATTTTCGTTTCTGCCCTTTTAAACTACTGTTTTTCTATTTTCTTTCTACAAATATCGCACCGTCGCGGACATCAACTGAAATTGTTGAATCAGGGGGAAGGTCCTCGCTTATTATGAGCCGGCCTACTGCGGTTTCAATGCGGCTCTGGATAAATCGGCGAAGCGGGCGTGCGCCGTAAATCGGTTCAAAGCCTTCGTTTATGATGTGTGCGATTGCCGCATCTGAAACAGAGAGATTAAGCTGTTTTGCTAAAAGCCTTTTGCGCAGGTCTTCAAGCATGAGAACAACAATTTTTTCAACATTCTCGCGAGTCAGAGGCTTGTAGAAAACAATTTCGTCGAGTCGGTTTAAAAACTCTGGCTTAAACTGTCGTTTCAAAAGAGAGGTAACATTATTTTTTGTATCATCACGAAGCTCACCGTGCTCATTAATCCCTTCAAGAATCAGCTCCGAGCCAAGATTAGAAGTGAGAATGAGAATTGTGTTTTTAAAATCAACGCATCTGCCCTGGGAATCCGTAATTCTGCCGTCGTCAAGCACCTGCAAAAGAATGTTGAACACATCCGGGTGTGCCTTTTCTACCTCATCAAAGAGAACAACAGAATACGGCTTTTTCCGCACGGCCTCGGTCAGCTGCCCGCCCTCGTCATAACCGACGTATCCGGGAGGAGCACCGACGAGGCGAGAAACGGAGTGCTTCTCCATATACTCACTCATATCAATCCTGATGAGATTCTTTTCGTCATCAAAAAGGGTTTCGCAAAGAGATTTTGCAAGCTCAGTTTTTCCCACGCCCGTCGGACCGAGGAAAAGGAAAGAACCTATCGGACGGTTGGGATTTGAAATTCCTGCGCGCGAGCGGAGAATGGATTCTGAAACGGCGTTGACAGCCTCATCCTGGCCGACTACACGCTTGTGAAGAATGTCGGAAAGGCAAAGGAGCTTTTCTCTTTCCGATTCAAGAAGCTTTGTAACCGGGATTCCTGTCCAACGGCCTATTATTTTTGCGATTTCTTCATCTGTTACCTTGTCGCGGAGAAGCGAGGGAGAGTCAGGATTTTCTTCACATGCAGCCTCGGCAGCTTCAAGCTCGGCTTTCAACGCAGGCAGGCGGCCGTATTTAAGCTCTGCCGCACGGTTTAAGTCATACGCTTCTTCTGCGCGCTCAATTTCGAGGTTTACCTTTTGAAGCTCATCACGCAAAGAAGAGAGTTTTTCAATGCCGCTCTTTTCGTTTTCCCAGCGAGCTTTCATTTCTGAGAAGATCTCGCGTTTTTCGGAAAGTTCTTTTCTGATTTCTTCAAGATGCTCCTTTGAAAGGTCGTCATTCTCGCGGCCAAGTGCAGCCTCTTCGATTTCCAGCTGCATAATCTCGCGCGAAATCTCATCAAGCTCAGTAGGCATGGAATCAATCTCTGTTCTTATCGTTGCACAGGCCTCGTCAACAAGGTCGATTGCCTTGTCGGGAAGAAAGCGGTCTGAGACATATCTGTCTGAGAGGACGGCTGCGGAAATCAGAGCCTGATCGGAAATTTTTACACCGTGAAAGTTTTCATATCTGTCGCGGATGCCTCGGAGAATCGAAACGGTATCCTCAACTGACGGCTCATTAACAAGAACGGGCTGGAAACGTCGTTCAAGAGCTGCATCCTTTTCAATATATTTGCGATATTCATCGAGCGTTGTTGCGCCGATGCAATGAAGCTCGCCTCTTGCAAGGAGCGGCTTGAGAAGGTTTCCTGCATCCATTGCTCCGTCTGTTTTGCCGGCTCCGACAATGGTGTGAAGCTCATCAATAAAGAGAATTATTCTTCCGTGGCTTTCCTTGATTTCGTTGAGAACGGCTTTAAGCCTCTCCTCAAACTCGCCACGGAACTTCGCCCCGGCAATAAGAGCGCCCATATCAAGAGAGAATATCGTGCGGTCGCGCAGGGAGTCAGGAACATCACCGCGTACAATGCGGATTGCAAGCCCCTCGGCTATCGCTGTTTTTCCTACACCCGGCTCACCTATAAGGACAGGGTTGTTCTTCGTTTTTCTTGAAAGAATGCGGATGACATTTCTGATTTCAGAATCTCGCCCGATAACCGGGTCAAGCTTTTTTTCTTTTGCGAGAGCGGTTAAGTCACTTCCGTATTTTTTAAGCGCATCATACGTGCTTTCGGGGTCGTCGCTTGTGATTCTTGCATTTTTTCTGACCTCGGAAAGTGCTTTGAGAAAACCGTTCTCTGTTATTGAAAATTCTGAAAATAGTTTTGCCACGTCATGCGCAGGCTTTTTCAAAAGTCCGAGGAAAAGGTGTTCAACGGAAATGTATTCATCGCTCATCGAGGTGGCTTGCTTTTCTGCAAGATTTAAGACCTCTGTAAGCTCTCTTGAAACATAAACCTGAGAATTGCCCGAAACTTTTGCAAGTTTTGAGATAATTTTTTCGGTTTCAGCGCAGAATGCTGTAACATCGGCGCCCATAAGAGTTATAAGCTGAGGAATAAGCCCACTCTCCTGTGTGATGAGCGCGTGAAGAAGATGAAGTGAAAAAATCTCACTGTTTCCGTATTCAATGGCGATTGCCTCAGCATTTCTTACTGCGTCCAAGGATTTTTGTGTGAGTTTTTGCATATTCATAGTATCTGCCCTCCTTTTCAAATAAAAAAATCAATTGTTTTTTATACTATTTCCCGATTTTCGGAAATGTAAGCACGGTGAATTTCAGAAATTTGTTCGACACTTCTGTTGAGGTTCGGCAAGCACTCAAAATATATTGAGATTGCGCGGTTAAGAGCTCGGATATAGGTTGCAACGGCATCTGCCAGATTGTTGGGGGTAAGGCCGCTTGCGGGGGAGACGAGCTTTCTCGTAAATTTACCGCCGTCAATGGAGGATATGCGCTGTCTCAAATAATCATCCTCTATCCTCTGCCATATAGTGAAGAAGCTGTCGAGCTCCGAAACAAGAAGCGGGTTTTGAGTGCGAAGCCCTGCGCGGAGCTCACCGAAAAAGCATCCTGCTTCAGGGTAAATTATTACAGAATATCGGATTGTAGGGTTGTATTTAAAGTTTATTGAGCTTCTGACCGCAAAAAGGGAATTGCCGCGCTCGTTTATAAGAAAGGTCTCGTCTGCGGACATAAGGCGCGTCATCTCGGAAAAGAAGGACTGCCTTTGTGTTTCCGGAGTTGCAAGCCCAAGCTCTTTTGCCAGGAGTTTGTTAATAAATCCCGAGCGGGTCATCCCGGAAAGATATGCGCGCTTGTCAATTTCACGAACAAGCTCATCTAAAAGCGTGATGCTGTAAATGCTTTTTTTCATATTACCACTCCTTGTAAAAATAGTATAGCACATGAACATAATTTGTCAAGCGATTTATATAAAAATAAGTGCAAGATTAATTGTAAACGTTCTGTTAATCAAAAAATTGTGAATTATTACAAGGATAAAAAGTGGCAAATTTAAAGATAAACTCTGGTAAAATGGGAATAAAGGTATCGAAAAGTTATAATAAATGAAATATGACAAAAAGGGGGAGAGAAAAATTGTTCAATCAGTATAGTTTATGTTGTACAAAATAAACAACAAACCTTTGGTTAATTTAAGAATTTACTTTTTGAGTGGGACATGGTATATTATTGTAGTAACATCAAAGTTGAATATTTTTTTGGAGGTAAATATAAATGTCAAGTGTAAAACTCGAGCATGTTTATAAGAGATTTGACGGAGGCGTTACTGCTGTTTCAGATTTCTGTATAGACATCGCAGACAAAGAATTCGTTATCCTTGTTGGTCCGTCAGGCTGCGGAAAGTCAACAACTCTCCGTATGATTGCAGGTCTTGAGCAAATTTCAGAAGGTGAGCTCTATATTGACGATGTTCTCTGTAATGACGTTGCTCCCAAGGATCGCGACATCGCCATGGTTTTCCAAAACTACGCTCTTTATCCGCATATGACAGTTTATGACAATATGGCTTTTGGTCTGAAGCTCCGCAAGACTCCGAAGGACGAAATCCGCCGCCGTGTTGAAGAAGCTGCCAAGATTCTCGAAATTGACTACCTTCTCGACAGAAAGCCAAAGGCACTTTCCGGTGGTCAGCGACAGCGTGTTGCGCTCGGTCGTGCTATCGTTCGCAGCCCGAAGGTCTTCCTTCTTGACGAGCCGCTTTCAAACCTTGATGCTAAGCTCCGTGCATCAATGAGAGCTGAGCTTTCAAAGCTCCATGAGCGTCTCCAGACTACGTTTATCTACGTTACCCACGACCAGGTTGAGGCTATGACAATGGGTACGCGCATCGTTGTTATGAAGGACGGCTTCATTCAGCAGGTTGCAGCTCCGAGTGTTCTTTATGATACACCGGCAAACCTCTTCGTTGCTACATTCATGGGTTCTCCGGTTATGAACACATTTGAGGGCCGCCTTGTTGATGAGAACAACACAACCTACATCGTATTCGGTGATGCTAAGATTGCGCTTCCGGATTCGAAGGGCAGAAAGCCTGAGGTTATGGCATACATCGGCAAGGACGTTATCGTTGGTGTTCGTCCTGAGGCTCTCCACGATGAGGAAGTTTTCATTAACCAGTATCCGGATGCTCTTATTGAAGCAAAGGTTGATGTTGTTGAGCTCATGGGCCACGAGACATATCTCTACCTCAAGTGCCAGGGCCGCGACTTTGTCGCTCGCGTTGCACCGCGTTCAACTGCAAAGGTTGGCGATACAATCAAGATTGCTGTTGAGACTCCGAAGGTTCATCTCTTCGATAAGGAAACAGAAGTTACAATCACAAACTAATAAAGTAAATCAAAAAGCTGTGGCATGCGTTTGCCACAGCTTTTTTGATTTTACGAAATCTCCATGCCATACATAGCGAGAGTAAATTTTTCAAGCGCACGTTCACGCAGGCGATAGAGAGTTCGGGGTTCATATCCAAGCTCCGCAGCAAGAACTCGTGATGAGACAGGGGCGTTTGACATATAAAACCTTTGAAGAACCTTTTTCTCCTCATCGGAAAGAGAGCCAAGTCCGCGCTCAACAAGAGCTGCGAGCGATTCTGCCGATGTTATATTTCGTTGAAGTCTCTCTCCCTCAACCAGCGCGTTTATAATATCAGAATCCATTCTTCTACGCCGGTTATTTGAGGTAGTGCCCCTGTGTTTTATTGACTTGTTAATTATGCGGAGCCTTTCCTGTAAATTAATAATGCCAATTTTGATTTGATTGTATCTGCGAAGGTCGTCAACAGCGCAGGTTTTCCAATCCATAGTGCTACACATCTCCTTTCCAGGTGCGAAACCTGAGGGTGTAGTCATCATAATACCCGAGCTTTCCGCAATCGGAGAGTTGTTTCAGAATTTTCAGGCACTCGGCTTTAGGCCTTGCCTTACAAGCTGAAACTCTTGCTGCAAGCTGATCAAGCGTTTGGTCAAAATCCTCCTTTATGCACATGGAAATCACAGCATATGTTGTGTTTTTGTCAGGTTCGTAAAAATTAAGAGACCACGTCGGGCGATTTCCAAGCGCCTTGCGTCCTCGTTTTGGTTTAATTTCGGGATTCGCTTTATTTTCATAAGAAATCCCGAGAATATCGTTGATTGCGCGTTCGATGTCTGTAATTATCATTGATGTCTTTCTCCCATATTTCGTAATACCGAATACAATAGACGCACCCTACTGTATCCCCGTCCTTATCCTCTGCCAACCTGTCGCCACCGTCCAGCTGCGCACCGCAGACAGGGCATGAATATTCAGGCAGAGTCTGAAAATCCGGATTGCCACGCACCGCCCGCGTTATCGCGCCCGGATAATTCATAAAATGTGTCGCCTCCTGTTTCTTTAAGTCGTAACTTGTCAAGTTATCATTTACAATGATATATTATCACTGTTTTGATTTTATGTCAACATTTAAAATCCATGTTTTTTCGACATAAAACGCAAAACACTTGAAAATTAACATATTAAATGATATACTAATTTCAAAGAGGGAAGGAGTTGATAGCTTTGCTTTGTAAGGAGCTAAAACGCTTGCGTGAAGCGGCAGAGCTTTCCCAGTCGGGGCTTGCAAGCATTTTGGGAGTGAAGCAATCTACAGTAGCAATGTGGGAAACCGGCAAAAATAAGCCGGGGTACGAAATGCTCGTTAGAATTTCTGAATTTTTCGGAATCGGGATTGACGAGTTGCGCGGGAAGCTTGATTCTGTTTCCAGAGTTCCCATTCTCGGAAGCGTTGCAGCGGGGCCACCGAGAACCGCTGTGCAGGATGTTATCGGGTATGAGGAAGTTTCCCGAGAGATGCTTTCGACAGGAGAGTTTTTTGCTCTGCAAATTCGAGGGGATAGCATGGAGCCTCGAATGAGGGAGGGCGACACCGTTATCGTAAGACGGCAAACATATGTCGAAAACGGAGAAATTGCGATAGTTTTAGTCGGCGAAGAGGAAGCGAACTGCAAAAGATTTTACCGCTATCCCGAGGGGATAAGCCTTGTCTCAT
The DNA here is from genome assembly GCA_045649265.1 of Eubacteriales bacterium. Classification (GTDB taxonomy): domain Bacteria; phylum Bacillota; class Clostridia; order Oscillospirales; family JAAYXM01; genus SIG480. The sequence goes on along the minus strand of JAZRPO010000059.1, from coordinate 86,917 downwards.
TAAATCCGCAATATCCGCCGATATTCTTTTCAGAGAAAGACCTGGCTGAAACAAAAATTGAAATTCTTGGGCGCGTTTGTGAGCTTCGTGCGCGATTTTAAAAAAATCACCCCTTCTGTGAAAACAGAAGGGGTGTTTGAGGTTATATGCTTATCTTGTTGTTCCCATAAAGAAAATTGCAATCGTTCCCGGGCCTGCATGGAGGCCGATTACCGGGCCTATCGGTGTGATGAGAGTTACGTTTGCTCCGAACCTGTCGCAAAGTTCGCGCTTGAGGTATTCGGCATCGTCAAGGCAGTCTGCCTGAGAGATATAAACTTCGCCCTTTTTGTCGATTGCAAGAGCTTCATATTTATCAAGAAGAGCGGAAAGAGCTGCACGTCTCCCGCGAACCTTAGACATGTTTATAAGATGGCCCTCGTTGTCCATGTGGAGAACTGGCTTTATATTGAGCATGCTCCCGACAAATGCGGTTGTGGCGCTGACTCTTCCGCCTGCCTTTAAATATTTAAGGTCATCCACGGTAAACCAATGACAGAGATGATCGCGCGCCTCCATAACAAATCGGGCGACTTCCTCAATGGTAGCGCCAGCTGCCTTTTTCTCAACTGCAAAGTGAAGGATAAGGCCCTGTCCTGCTGAGGCACACAGCGTATCAACGGCGATGACACGATTGTCCGGGAATTCCTCCAAAAGCTCTTCTGCCGCAAGGCGAGCAGCGTTATAGGTGTTGCTGAGGCCCGATGAAAAGGCGAGATATAATATATCGTTTCCGTTTTTTAATTCATCGCGGAAAAGGTTCTTGAATTCTTCAATGTTAACGGCAGAGGTTTTTCCTGTTTCGCCGTTTCTCATGCGGGAATATATTTCTTCCGGGGTGATCATGCTGTTGAGATAAACAGTGTCATTCCCGGAGAATTTGAAAGAAAGCTCTGCAAAGTTAACACCCCAGCTATTGAGAGTGTCTTTTGAAAGGTCACAGGCCGAATCGGTGAAAATAACATAGTTGCTCATAAAAGAAAACCTCCGAAAATTTATATGCATATTGTACCACAAAAATGTAGCGTTTGAAACCTACTTGAAGCAGAAATCTTCCCATGAAAAAAAGAAGGTGGGTAGAAAAAGAAACCGGCAATCTACTGCGAGTAGAGTCGACAAAATTATCATTGTTTTAACAGGAATATTATGGTACAATATAACATATACGTCAGGTTGTTCCTTAAGACTGATAACAAAGGAAAGGGAGCTATGGAAGAGTTAAAGCTTATAATTGCAAAAAATATATCTACTCTGCGGAAAGAAAAACAGATGACACAGTTTGAGCTTGCAGAAATTCTCAACTATTCGGATAAGGCTGTATCGAAATGGGAGAGAGGCGAGTCTGTTCCTGATGTTGCCGTTTTAAAGTCAATAGCAGATTTTTTTTCTGTTTCCGTTGATTACTTGCTGGAAGAAGCTCATCCGAAGAAAAGGAATTTCGGAGAAAACTTCCGAATCCGCATGAAAAACCACAGCTTTATCATGGGAATGTCAATTATGCTCGTTTGGCTTGTTGCGTTGCTCATTTTTGTAATAGGGGATACGGTCAGAGATATAATCAATCTTCGTCACTGGTTTACATTCATGTATGCAGTTCCGATTTCGCTTATTGTCTGGCTCGTTTTCAATTCTGTCTGGTTCAATCGGAGGAGAAATTTCCTGATTATATCTCTTCTTATGTGGTCGTGTCTTATCTGTATATATATTTCCTTTCTGGTCCTCGGACATATAAACATTCGTTTTCTCCCTCTTCTTGGGTTTCCCGGGCAGATTATAATAATAATGTGGTCAAAAATACAAATGAAAAAGTAAAGCATGAAAAAAGAGAGCGGTTTTGCAAAAAAATGCAAAACCGCTCTCTTTTTTTGAACAACCGACATGATTGAATTGACAAAACGACAATCCGAGTGCTAAAACCGATACAAAATTTTGGAAAACTGATGTTTTTTAAAAAAGAGTTCTAAAAAGATAAAAAAGCAAAAAAACATTGGTGTTTGTTAATAATTTATTACGTTTACGGAAAAAACTATTGACAAGAAAAGAAAAATGTGTAAAATATGAATTAGCACTCGGTAGCTGAGAGTGCTAAAACAAAATGGGAGGTGGCGGAAGTGAGTCTAAGCGATAGAAAGAAGCGAATCCTCAAAGCGATTATTGACGAGTACATTGAAAATGCAGAGCCTGTCGGCTCCAGAATTATTGCTGCGAGAAGCAGGCTTGATATCTCTCCCGCTACCATAAGAAACGAAATGTCAGAGCTTGAAGAGCTTGGATTTCTTGAACAGCCTCATGTCTCGGCAGGGAGAGTTCCCTCCACTGCGGGATACCGTCTTTATGTAAATGAGCTTATGCAGAATTACGCACTTTCAGCGCGAGAGGCCGATGCGATAAATACTGCACTGAAAACTCAGATGCGTGAGCTTGAAAGAATGGTGCGCGAGTTCGGAAGCTTGGTTTCAAAGCTCACGAACTACACGACTTACATGCTTATGCCGGCGGCTTCGAGTGAAGTGGTCAAAAAGTTTGATGTATTTCTCGTTGAGCGTTCTTGTGCAATCGTGGTTATCGTTACAAGTGCCGGAATCCTCAGAAACAAGCGCATCAGGCTTGATATTTGTCCCACAGAGGAAGAAATTCAGAGAGTTGTTCATATACTTAATGAGAATCTTACGGAAAAAAACCTTGATGAGATTTCGCTTTCTCTCATAAAGCGAGCTGCAAATGAAGCAGGCAGACTTTCAGAGCTCGTTCTTTCCGTAGCGGATTTTGCGGGTGAAATCCTTGATGAAAACCGTGGCGGAGATGTTTATCTCGACGGAATTTCAAGAATTTTAACTCATCCTGAATATCGCGGCAACCCCGAAAAGGCTCAGGAGCTTCTTTCGTATCTCAGCGATAAGCAGGCAATCCTTAAAAACGCTAATTTGCATTTTGATGACGATGAGCAGGCCGATTCCATCCGTTTTTCTATCGGAACAGAGAATGGTGAAGAGCAATTAAAGGATGCGGGAATAGTCTACGGGAAGTACGATCTGGGAAATAAATTACATGGTGTTATCGGGATAGTAGGTCCGAGGCGAATGGATTATGCAAAGGTTGCGGCGAATCTGAACTACTTTATAAACGGATTCAATAAGCTGCTTCGCGATTCTTTTTTTAATGACGTATAAGGAGGTATAAAATAGATGGCAGAACAGGAAAAAAATGCAGTCACCGACGAAGTGAAAGATGCTGTTTGCGCAGAAGAAACAGTATCTGCTGACAACGAAGAGAAAAAAGAAGAAAAATCTCCTCTTGAACTTAAAGAAGAAGAGCTTTTGGCACTCAATGATAAGTATCTTCGTCTTGCGGCAGAGTATGACAACTTCCGCAAGCGTACTGCCCGCGAAAAAGAAGCTCTTTACGGAGATGCTGCTGCGGCGACTATTGCGGCGTTTCTTGCAGTTTATGACAATATGGAAAGAGCTGTTGCAAATCCGTGTGAAGATGAGAACTACAAAAAGGGTGTAGAGCTGATTTTTGCAGAGCTCAATGCAACGCTTGAAAAGTTGAAGGTTGAGGTTATATCTCCGGAGGGAGAAGCGTTTGACCCGAACTTTCACAGCGCAGTTATGCACGAGGAAAATGAGCAACTCGGAGAAAATACGGTTTCTGAGGTTTTCCAGAAGGGATTTAAGCGTGCAGATCGCGTAATCCGTCCCGCAATCGTAAAGGTTGCAAACTAAAATATGTAAAATTTATACAATACTATTTGGAGGTAATAATTATGTCAAAAATAATAGGTATCGACTTAGGAACAACAAACTCATGCGTTGCAGTAATGGAAGGCGGCGAGCCTACTGTTCTTGTTAATGCAGAGGGTGCAAGAACAACCCCGTCTGTTGTTGCGTTCTCAAAAGACGGCGAAAGACTTGTCGGCCAGGTTGCAAAGCGCCAGGCAGTAACAAATCCGGACCGCACAATTTCTTCAATCAAGCGTGAAATGGGCTCTGACTACAAGGTAAACATTGATGATAAGGCATATTCCCCGCAGGAAATTTCTGCAATGGTGCTTTCAAAGCTCAAAGCTGATGCTGAAAGCTACCTTGGAGGCAAGGTTACTCAGGCTGTTATCACGGTCCCGGCATACTTCACGGACAGCCAGCGCCAGGCTACTAAGGATGCCGGCAAAATTGCAGGCCTTGAAGTTCTTCGTATCGTAAACGAGCCGACAGCAGCAGCTCTTGCTTACGGGCTTGATAAGGAAACCGACCAGAAGATAATGATTTATGACCTCGGCGGCGGTACGTTTGACGTTTCAATCCTCGAAATCGGCGACGGTGTTGTTGAGGTTCTTGCAACAGCAGGAAACAACCGCCTCGGCGGCGACGATTTTGACAACCGTGTTGCAAAATGGATGGTTGACGAGTTCAGAAAAGACACAGGCGTTGATATTCAGGCAGATAAGATGGCAATGCAGAGAATCCGCGAGGCTGCTGAAAAGGCAAAAATTGAGCTTTCTGGAGTTACAAGCACAAATATAAGCCTTCCGTACATCACGGCAGACGCAACAGGTCCGAAGCATTTGGAGATGACACTCACCCGCGCGAAGTTCAATGAGCTCACGGCTGATCTTGTTGACAACACAATGGTTCCTGTTCGCCAGGCGATGAGCGACGCAGGGCTCACGGCAAAAGACCTTTCAAAGGTTCTCCTTGTCGGTGGCTCAACAAGAATCCCGGCTGTTTCAGATGCGGTTAAGAATTACACAGGCAAAGAGCCGTTTAAGGGCATCAACCCTGATGAGTGCGTTGCAATGGGTGCAGCTATCCAGGGTGGCGTTCTTGCAGGCGATGTCAAGGATATTCTCCTTCTCGACGTTACTCCGCTTTCTCTCGGTATTGAGACAATGGGCGGCGTTTTCACAAAGCTCATTGAGCGCAATACCACTATCCCGACAAACAAGAGCCAGGTATTCTCAACTGCGGCTGACAACCAGACTTCTGTTGAAGTTCACGTTCTCCAGGGCGAGCGCGAAATGGCTGCATATAACAAAACTCTCGGTCGTTTCCACCTTGACGGAATCGCTCCGGCTCCGCGCGGAATTCCGCAGATTGAGGTTTCATTTGACATTGACGCTGACGGCATTGTTAACGTAGCTGCAAAGGACCTCGGAACAGGCAAGGAGCAGAAGATTACAATTACATCTTCTTCAAATCTTTCAAAAGAGGACATCGAAAAGGCTGTTAAGGAAGCAGAGCAGTTCTCCGAGGAGGACAAGAAGCGTCGCGAAGAGGTCGACATCAGAAACGGTGCAGACCAGATGGTTTACCAGACAGAAAAGACGCTTACAGAGCTTGGTGATAAGATAACCGAAGACGAAAAAGCAGGCGTTACTGCTGAGGTTGAAAAGCTGAAAGAAGCTCTCAAAGGCACAGACACCGAGGCAATAAAGGCACAGACAGAGGCCCTCACAAAGAAATTCTATGAGATTTCAGAAAAGCTTTACAAGCAGGCACAAGAGGCTCAGGCAGGAGCTGCTGACGGTGCAGCCGCTTCCGCAGGTGACGATAATGTAGTTGATGCTGACTACACACAGGTTGACTAATGCTTTGCATATGGCGGCGAAGGCAAAAACACCTTCGCCGCCGCACAAGTGCAAAATGCATAGTGCAAAACGGCCTGTTTCGCATTATGCATTTTGCATTTAGCATTTTGTTTTTTATGGAGATGAAAATATGGCAGATAAAAGAGATTATTATGAAGTCCTGGGCGTTGCCAAAACCGCTACGGATGCCGAGCTTAAGTCTGCATACCGCAAGCTGGCAAAAAAATATCACCCCGACTTTAATAAAGACAACAAAGAAGCAGAAGAAAAATTCAAGGAAGTAAACGAAGCCTATGAAGTTCTTTCCGATGCATCAAAAAGGCAGAAGTATGACCAGTTCGGCCATGCAGGAGTTGATCCGAACTTCGGAGCGGGCGGCTATGGAGGATACGGCGGAGGCTTCGGATTTGAGGATTTTGACATCGGCGATATCTTCGGTTCTTTCTTCGGCGGCGGATTTGGAGGCGGAGCATCCAGACGCAACGCACCTACACGCGGCGAGAGCCTTCGTGTAAAGCTCGTTTTGTCCTTTGAGGAAGCGGCCTTCGGTTGCACAAAGGAAATTAACGTAACAAAAACAGATAAGTGTTCAAAATGCGCAGGCAGCGGGGCAGAGGCAGGGACAAACGCTGAGACCTGTTCGGCTTGCCACGGGACGGGAACTATAAAGACCACTCGCAGAACTCCGCTCGGAGTTATTTCCAGCTCGGGAGTGTGCCCGACCTGCAACGGTAGCGGTAAGATTATAAAAACTCCGTGTAAGCACTGCGGCGGCAGCGGAAGAGAAAGAATATCAAAGAAGCTTTCGGTAAACGTTCCCGCAGGAATTGACGACGGTCAGACAATCTCTCTTCGCGGAGAGGGAAATGCCGGTTCAAACGGAGGCCCGGCAGGCGATGTTCTCATTACGGTATCTGTCCGCCCGCATCATATTCTTATGCGTGATGGCACGACGATTCACTGTGAAGTTCCGATTACGTTCTCTCAGGCAGTTCTCGGGGCGGAAATAGAAGTCCCCACTCTTGACGGAAAGGTCAAATACACTGTCCCTGAGGGCACACAGACAGGAACAGTGTTCCGGCTTCGCGGAAAGGGTGTCCCCGTGCTCAACTCTTCGCGCCGCGGCGACCAGCTCGTGCGCGTGAATGTTGAGGTTCCGAAGAATCTTAACCAGAAGCAGAAGGACCTTCTTGCAGAATTTGCAAAGTCGGTCGGGGAGAACGCATATACCGAGCGCAAGAGCTTTTTTGAAAAACTGAAGAAGAAATAAGAAGAGCCCCCGAAGGAAATTAAATCTCCATCGGGGGCCTTCTCATTTTTCCACATCTTCACAGGCACTCTCGACATACAGCTCCTCTGCTTTCTGCTGGAGAACTTTAAGTTCTTCGATTATGTCGGTCACTCCATTAAACAGCTCGAAATACATTTTTTCGTAGTCAGGCAACGGTTTCTACCTCTCTTTCTCTGAAAATGTATCCCCACAACTGCTTCAAAAGTGCGCAAATAAAAAAGCGCACCAACCGAAGCCGATGCGCCGAAAAACGCAGAGCTCCAATTGTCGCCAAACAAATTAACAAAGCTAAACAGCCTGCATAAGGAGCCTGCATTTTTGCCAGATGAAAAATGTAGGCCATTTAGCGTTCAATGTTAAATTTGTTTGGCAAACATAGTATATCACATAGTGTCGGAAAATGGAAGAGGTTTTTAAAAAATTTTCCCAAAAATTGGAAAAATTTTTTAAAGAGCACCGTATTTGATTTGATTTAAAAAATATGATAATATATAAGCAAGGGGGCTATGCAAATGATACGCTATGGAAAGGAAAAAGATATTCCGAAGATTTTAGATTTGCTTTCTCAGGTTGACCTTGTTCACCATAAAGGCCGCCCTGATATATTCAAAATCGGAAGAAAGTATAACCATGAAGAGCTTAAACAGCTTCTCACAGATGAAACCCGCCCGATACTCGTTTCTGTTGACGAGGAGGACAATGTAATGGGCTATTGCTTCTGCATTTTGGAGCAGCACGAGAAAAATCCTGTTCTCACCGATGTAAAAACCTTGTATATAGACGATTTGTGCGTTGATGAAGCTCTTCGGGGAAAACATATCGGAAAAGAGCTTTATGATGCAGCCGTTGCCCTTGCGAAAGAGTCGGGTTGTTACAACGTAACATTAAATGTATGGAGCTGCAACCCGAAAGCGCAGAAGTTTTACGAAGCAATGGGGATGAGCCCGCAGAAAGTTCATATGGAAAAAATACTGTAAAACAAAAAGGAGTAACTCCAGCGGAGTTACTCCTTTTTTCAAGTTTAAATTACTCAGCCTTCTTGCGGGAAAGCATTGTGTTTGTGAGGATGCCAAGGATAAGAGCGCAAGCGATGGTGGTGATTGTAACCTGACCGATAGCAATAGCCATACCGCCGATACCCGGAATGAGGATAGCTGCAACCGTAAAGAGGTTTGCATTGTCCTCAAGGTCAACCTTCTGAATCATCTTGAGGCCCGATACTGCGATGAAGCCGTAAAGAGTGATGCAGACGCCACCCATTACGCATCCGGGAATGGAGTCAACAAATGCAACCAGCGGGGTGACAAAGGAAATGAGGATGCATCCGATAGCAGCTACAAGAATTGTGATAACAGATGCGTTCTTTGTGATAGCAACACAACCGACGCTCTCGCCGTATGTAGTGTTCGGGCATCCGCCGAAGAATGCGCCCGACATGGAGCCAATGCCGTCACCAAGGAGGGTTCTTGAGAGACCCGGATCTGCGAGAAGGTCACGCTCGATGATGGATGAGAGGTTCTTGTGGTCCGCGATGTGCTCAGCAAAAACAACGAACGCAACAGGAACATATGCAACGAATAGAGTTGCAAGATACTGAACGTTAAACTCTGCAACGCCGTTAAGAGCTGTGAGGAATGTGAATTCCGGAAGGCTTAAGAAGGTATTGAGAGAAACGCCGCCGTCTGAAAGCATATAGCTCCCGAAAAGGGAGAAATCGATAAGCTTTATGGCATCGATGGAATAGACGTTACCGATGATTGTAAAAATAGCGGCCACTGCATAACCTGCGAGGATACCGATGATGAACGGAATAAGGCGGGCCATCTTCTTGCCGTAAACAGAGCAGATTGTAACAACTGCGAAAGTTACGAGTGCACAGATGAGAGAAGCCCATATGCCACTTGTCATAATGAATGAGCCGTTTGCATCCTGTGCGCCGTAAGAAAAAACGTCGTTGATAGCAGCGCTTGCAAGAGAGAGGCCGATGAGGGCAACTGTCGGACCGATAACAACCGGCGGCATAAGTTTGTTGATCCAGTTAACACCAACGAGCTTGATGACGATTGCGAGGATAACATAAACAAGCCCAGCCATAATAGCACCGACGATGAGGCCCAGATAACCGAGCGCCATGGAAACGCCGCCGGCAAAAGCTGCAAGCATCGGGCCGATGAAGGCAAATGATGAGCCGAGGAAAACCGGGCTCTTAAACTTTGTAAAAAGAAGATAAACGATTGTACCGACACCTGCACCGAACATTGCAGCTGCTGTGGACATTCCGTTTCCGATAATCATCGGAACTGCGATTGTTGCGGCCATAATAGCGAGCATCTGCTGAATAGCGAAGATGATGAGCTGGCCAAACTTGGGCTTTGACTCTACGTCGAAAATCATTTTCATACTGTCTGTCTCCTCTGTTATTTAAATTTTGAACGAAAAAACGCCTCACCCGAAATTTCCGGCAAGGCGTTGCTTGTCACACTTGAAACTGAGCCCTTGTCGGTATCGCGGTACCGTTTTTAAAGGTCGTTCGTTTCAAATATTATATTTTAATCATCGACGTTTGTCAAGCAAATTCGACAAACACAAAAGGATAAAAAAATTATTAAATCAGGCTCCTTGCATATTTTGAGCGGGTTTCAGGTGAGAAAAAATATTTTTTCGAAAGCTCGCGCCCAAACCGCAAAAGCTCATCAGCATCACCGCTTTGAAGCTCAAGCTCAATTTCGGAAAAAGGAACCTCCTCACCAAAGAAGCCCTCGTCAAAGGACAACAAAAACGAAAGTTCGTCGGGAAGTGTCACAAGAGCTTCTTTTCGCAGAAAAGAGACCCTGCCAACAACCACGAGCGCAACACCCGAAAGAACATCTGTTGGGGCGCCTGCCGCTTCACAAAGCCTTGCAGCATTTGAAATGTCGCGCGAAACAACTCGCCATTCTCCTCTGACGGAAAATTCGTTTGAGGAATGACGGCGACATTTTGCGTAAATCACGCTTTCTCCGTTTTCAAAACGGCGGCGCAGGGTGATTCCGCATTTTGCCGCAGCGAAGTCGGGAGTGTCGAGGTATTCGGTTTTCATTTCTATCTCGGAAACCTTTCCGCAAAAAGGTGCGATTTCAGGAAGCGAGAAAAGAGCATCTGCGGAAAATCCGACAGGCGGGGCATATTTTAGTTCAATTTCACTTGGCACTTTTCTTCCTCCCCAAAAAGTTTGCGGGAATTACAAGGATAAGCTCAAAAACTATGAGAAGCAAAGCACATGTTTCGTCGGCCCACTCGCGAAGAAGTGGGACGAACGACAGCGAAATATATGCTGCTGTAGCAAGAAAACCAAAGAGTGCGCCGAGCGTGTATAAGGTTCTCTTGTTATAACCATTTCTTGCAGATGACGAGTTTGCAAGAAGCATGGCAGGAAAGATATCTGTAATTATATTCACAAAAAGAATCTGGAAGGGCGTCATGGGATAGCCGAAGCCCGAAATCACCGAGAGACCAACACAAATAACCTCTGCAAGATTCGCTGCGAAGAGGTACGTAACCGCACGCGAAATATTTTCACGTGTAAGCCGCCCGAGAACAATTGCGCGGTCAGCCCCCGCCTGTTCGTTATAGAGAACGTCAGATGCGTCTTTTGCCGCATCCTCGGCACGAATATCTGAAAGCCCGACATCCGCGCTTTCAAGAAGTGCTATATCCGAAAGCCCACTTCCGAGAGCACAGATGGATTTCCCAAGGCTTTTGAGCGCATGAACAATCCGAACCTTGTCCTTAGGTAAAAGCCCTGCAAAAACAAAGGTGTCAGAAAGCGCTCTGTGAAGAGATGCTTCACCCATTCTCTGGACATCTCTGCCACAGAGAATATTTTCTGCCGGGATTGAAAGAGCTTCTGCACCAAGCCGCGCTCGGTTTGCATCCTCTGTGGTGAGAAGATAAACAGGGATGCCAAGCCTTGCAAGCGCCTGAGTATCAGGGGTAGTGGCTACATCGCTTTTTGCGCTTGTTGCGGCAATCCCGAGAAAAACGAGGTCAGTATCGCAGGGGAGAGTATCTCCCGAGCGCATCCCGATAGCTGTTGAAGATAAGCCCTCGGCTTCAAAGGCAGAGATGCAGGCGCGGATTTCGTCGCGGTCGCTTTCCGTGAGAGTGCGGATTTTTCCGAATTCCCAGATGAGAACTGAGCGGTCAAGAATTTCCGGTGCATCACCGCCGGTATAGGAAATGGTGGTTTTTCCGGCCTTGTGAAGCGTTGTGGAAACCTCACCGAAAAGCTCCCCTATCTTTGGGAATGATGCGCGGATTTCATCAGCATCGCAGCGGTGGGAAGCATATGCCGAAAGCGATGAATTTTCAAGCTCACACAAAAGCAGCCCGTCAATGAAAGGCGAGCTGTCCTCCTCGTGAGGGGCTTTTCGCCTGCCGTTTGTGTATGTCGCGCTGACTCCGAGCTTTGGGATATCTGTTATATATGCGGAAACCTCTCCGAGATTTTCAACCGATTCAATGCTCTTTAAGCAAAAACCTGAACTTGAAAGTCGGCGCGCGCCTTTCGCAAGCGCTGTGAGAGCTGAGACATAAATTCCCTCCGGAATAGCTGCAACTGCAAGAGCAATGCAGGAAGCTGCGCTTTCAAGAACGCTCTCGTCAAACAAAAGCCCTGCGATAAAAATGAAAACACAGATAAGGCTTATTGAGAGAGAGAATTTCCGTGAAATCGCCTTAATGCGGGACAAAATGGGAGCAGTGTCCCTTTCCGGAGTATCGAGAGGGGTTGACATACGGCTCATCTCGGTGGAAAAACCGGTGGAGATGACAACGCCGTCCCCACGTCCTCGAAGAACGACAGTTCCCTCGAAAGCACAGTTTATGCGCCTTTCGGGCGGGACATCTCCAGAAACGGTTGATGCGGAATCCTTGACCGCCTCCGCAACTCCCGTGAGGGCGGTTTCGTCAACAACAAGCCCGTCATCTGAAATGAGGCGCAAATCGGCAGGGACAATGCGGCCCGGTTTGAGAGTTACGATATCTCCAACAACGAGCTCATCAGAGGAAATCCGCATTTTTGCACCGCCGCGAAGAACAATGGCATGGGTGACAATCGGGTGCACCGAGCCTTCGATGGTTTTCAGCCCGCGTCGCTTGCACTCAGCAGAGAAAATAACGTTTATAGCAATTATCGCCAGAATAAGACCTGCAGAAAGAAGCCCGTCAAGAACTGCCGAGATAAGCGCCGCGACAACAAGAAGCCACACAATGGGACGGGAAAGCCCCATTCCGGCGAACCTGAAGAATGACGAATTTTTTGATTTCTTTTCAGTTTGCTTACCGCGAAAGGCAGCCTCTTCGTAAGAGAGGCCTGTTTCTGGGTTTACATCGAGAGAGCTTAAAGTCTCCTCTGCGCTTAATTTATGATACAATTAAATCAACTCCAATAACTAAATTATATATCCAAATCCGGGCAAGGTCAACAGGATTAATGTTAAATAAATAAAAAGTTAAGAAGATTAGAAAATACTTGTTTAAATAATCTTTTATATATGATATAATTATCATATATAAAAAGATCAAATAAAAATACCGGGAGGAAAGAGATATGAAAAATGCAATCAATGTTAATATCGCAGGGGTAGAGCTTCGCCTTATAAGCGGCGAAAACGAGGAATATACCCGCCGTGTAGCATCTCATGTTGATACGAAGGTCGGAGAGGTTTTAAAAGCAGGGAGCGTTTCAATTGTCGAAGCGGCGCTTTTGTCTGCAATCAATATCTCCGACGAATATTACAAGGCTCTTGAAACTGCGGAAAACCTTCGCACTCAGCTTCGCGACTACCTTGAAGACGGCAGCCGCATGAAGTCTGAAATTGCTGATTTAAAGCGTGAAATCACACGCCTCGGCGGAAAGTAATATGTCAAAGCGTGCTGAAATCCTATCTCCTGCGGGCTCACCTGAGGCTCTCCGTGCCGCTGTTGCAAACGGGGCAGATGCCGTCTACCTCGGCTACGGCGATTTCAACGCTCGCCGTCAGGCAAAGAACTTCACCTTGGCGGACCTTTCTGAGGCGTGCGAGTTTTGCCATAAGCGCGGAGTAAAGGTGTATGTAACGATGAACACGCTCGTAAACGACCGTGAAATGAGTGTTGTGGAAAAGCTCTGCCGTGATATAAACCGTGCAGGGGTAGATGCCGTTATCGTTGCGGACCTCGGAGTTGCAAGGCTTGTTCGTGAGGTTTGCCCGAATCTCCCGATACACGCATCAACCCAGATGACAGTGCACAACCTTTCAGGAGTTTTGCAGCTTGCGGCAATAGGCTTTTCAAGAGTCGTTCTTGCAAGAGAGCTTTCATGTTCGGAAATCAGAATGATTTGCAAGGAAAGCCCGATAGAGCTTGAAGTCTTTGTTCACGGTGCGTTGTGCATGTCATACTCAGGGCAGTGTGAAATGAGTGCGGTAATCGGCAAGCGAAGCGGAAATCGTGGCCTTTGCGCCCAACCGTGCCGCATGCAATATAAGCTTGGTGAAAACGGTTCGGTGGCACATTCGCTGAGCCTTAAAGACCTGTGTCTTGCGGACTATATCAAAGAGCTGTCGGATATGGGAGTTGCCTCGTTGAAAATTGAGGGGCGAATGAAACGTGCAGAATATGTCGCCGTTGTTACGGGCATATATTCAGACATTCTTCGCGAGGGCAGAATTGCAACGGAAAGAGAAAAGAAAAAGCTTGCAGCGATTTTCTCTCGCGATGGGTTCACTGACGGATATTACACCGGTCATAAGGGCAAAAATATGTTTGGAATCCGCAGTGAAACGGAAGCCCCGAAGGAGCTGCTGGAGGAAGCTGCTGCTACATATGCAGATGTTCCGGTGCCTGCTGAGGAAATTGATTTTTTCTGCATAATTGAAGAGGGAAAGCCGGCGCTCCTCGCTGTTTCGGATACACGCGGAAACCGTTCAATGTCGCAGGGGCCTGTCCCGGAGGAGGCAAGAAACCTCCCGCTTACGGAGCAGGCGGTGCGCTCTCAGCTTGAAAAAACGGGCGGAACCCGCTTTGTTCCGCGCGGAGTCAACATAAAGGTTTCAGAAAACTTGTCCCTGCCGCTTTCGGCTCTCAATGCAATGCGCAGGGAGTGCCTTGAGTCTCTTGAAAAGAACTACGTTGTGGAAAGAGATAAGAGCGAGGGTGAGTTCAATGTCGGTTTTAAGCTGATTAACCGTCGTGAGCCGCCGCGATATTCGGTGTCGGTAAGGAGCATTTCGCAGATAAGTGGCGAGCTTCTTGAACGGAATCCGGAATATATTTCAATTCCCGTGACCGAATTTGAGAACAACAAAGAAAGAATCTCCGAAATAATGAAAAAGGCAACGGTTGTTGTAGCTTTTCCGAGAATAATAAAAGATACTGAAACTGCCGAAATATTGCGCATGGCAGACATTGCGCGCTCTCTCGGAGCCGAATGGGCATCTGTCGGAAACTGCGGGCATATTGACCTTGCAAAGAATCTTGGTTTTTCCGTGCGCGGAGATTTCGGAATTAACATAACAAACTCACATTCCTTGCGTGAGGTAAGAAAGTTCGGGTTGAAGTCTGCTTTGCTTTCGCCTGAGCTTACATTCCCGCAAATAAGGGATATTTCAAAAATAATGGATACGGAGATTTTCGTGTATGGCAGGCTTCCGCTTATGATATGCGAAAACTGTGTTATCAGAGCGCAGACAGGCTCGTGTCTCTGTCAGAACCATCAGGTTCTTTGTGACAGGACAGGCGCTCAGTTTCCTGTCGTTGCGGATTTCGGGCACAGAACGGTCATTCTCAATTCGCAAAAGCTGTTTCTTGCTGACCGCCGTCGTGATTTTGAGAATATCGGCCTAGCCATTGCAAGACTTTCCTTTACAACCGAAAATGCCCGAGAGTGTGTTACGGTTATAGATGCATACCTTGGGAAAAACGATTTCGTTCCGTCGGTTTATACGAGGGGACTATACTATCGAGGTGTAGAATAAATGGTCAAGGTTAAGCTTTTAAATGAAAACGCGGCTCTTCCTGCGCGCGCAAGCGAGGGTGCGGCGGGGTATGACCTGCGCGCCTGCATTGATGCGCCAATTACGCTTTCTGTCGGAAAGATTTTTGCAGTGCCCACGGGAATTGCAATCGAGCTTCCGTCAAAGGAGCTTGTCGCAGTTCTCTCGGCACGGAGTGGGCTTGCAATCCGCCATGGAATTGCCCTTGCAAACGGAGTGGGAATAATCGACAGCGATTATCGGGGCGAGATAAAAGTAGGGCTTATCAATCTCGGCGAGGAGGATTTTGTGATAAACCCGGGCGAAAGAATAGCGCAGATGCTTATTATGCCTGTAAATGTTTCGGGTGTTGAGGCGGTTTTCGACCTTTCCGAAACCGAGCGCGGAAGCGGCGGTTTTGGCTCTACGGGGAGGAAGTAATGCTCATTCTTGCTTCAAAATCTCCGCGCCGCCGCGAGCTGCTCTCTCTTTATACAGAGAATTTTAAGATTTTCGTTGAAGAGTGTGATGAAGCCCCCTTTTGCGGAGGAGGCGTTTCAGAGTACGTTATGAGCCTTGCAGAGAAAAAGGCAGAAGCTGTTGCGATATCGCATCCTTGTGATACAGTCATTGGCGCTGACACGGTAGTTGCATTTGGCGGCGAGGTTCTCGGAAAACCGAGAAATGCCGCTCATGCTATGGAAATGCTTTCTTCAATGTCAGGAAAGCGCCAGGAGGTATATACAGGTGTATGCATAATCTCAAAGGGTGAGAAGATTTCCTTTTTTGAGAAAACTTTTGTGTGCTTCCGCGAGCTTTCAAAGCAGGAGATAGCAGACTATGTCGCAACGGGCGATTGTCTTGACAAGGCAGGAGCTTACGGCATCCAGGGCGGAGCAGGAGAGTTTGTCAGCCACCTTATAGGAGACTATTTTAATGTAATCGGGCTTCCGATGAGAAAAACCGTAGCGAAGCTCGAAGAAATTCTCAGAAAAAATTCGGAGTGGTGAAGAAATGAAAGAATTTTTTTCAAAAAAGACGGTTGTAACACTCCTTATTGCCGTTTTCATAGCGCTTCTTCTTGCCATTCTGTCAGCGTTGTCGGGCGGGAGAGTTTCCCCAATCGGCTCGCTGGTAAATATAGTTGCAAAGCCATTGCAGAGCATGGGCGAGTCTGTTACGGGATTTTTCGAAAACAGGGCAGACCGCGCTCTGAGATATGATGAAATAGAAAAGGAAAATACAAGGCTCCTTGAAGAGCTCTCGTCACTTCGGGAAGAGGTTCGATCCCGTGAGGCAATGGAGAAGGAAAACATCCAGCTTCGAGCGGCGCTCGGCATGAAGGAAAGAGACTCCTCGCTTGTTTTTGAGGCCGCGGAGATTGTTGCCAAAAATGCGGATAACTGGACTCGCTCATTTACGATAAACAAAGGTTCGAGCTCAGGCATTGAGCCTGATAACTGCGTTATCACGGCAGATGGCATGGTAGGCTTTATAAGCGAGGTGGGAAACACCTGGGCAACCGTAACCGCGATTACCGATACCACGATGGAAGCTGCGGCGATAGCATCGCGCACCCGTGACGTTGCAAGTGTGGAGGGTGACTTTGAGCTTATGAGCGAAGGAAAATTCCGATTGTCGTACCTTTCAAGAGATACCCGCATTCTCGAAGGTGATGTTATTGAAACATCCGGAGTAGGGGGGCTTTTTCCGAAGGGGATAGTTCTCGGTATCGTTTCGGAGGTCAGAAACGAAAGCCACGGCATTTCCAAATATGCAATCGTTTCACCCGCAGTTGACCTTGACCGCGTAAATCACGTTCTTGTCATAAAATCGTTCTCTGCAACGGAGTAAGGAGGGCGGCCATGACATATGATTTTCAGCGAAAGCTATATAAATGGATATGCATTTTTGCAATTATGTTCATTTCAATCATCCTTGAAACAACGGTTTTTTCAGAATTCCGGTTCCTTGGGGCGTCGCCGTCACTTGTTCTCTTTATTGTGGCAACCGTTGCGCTTTTGGAGGGGGTTGAAGAAGGCGCAATAGCAGGGGTTGTCGGAGGATTTTTGTGCGATGCGCTCTATTCAGGGTATGAGGGCTTTTACACTATTGCTCTGCCTGTGATCGCAGTTCTGATATGCTGTATGAACACGATTATGTATTGGAAAAATTACGGAATGTCAGTGCTTGACTGGGCAGTGCTGATAGGGGTCTTACATTTCGTCAGATATTGCCTGTATATGCTCGCGGTTGGAGAGGGGAGCGTTTCATCTCTTCTCTATATTCTTCCCGGAGAGCTTATTGCAACGGTTCCGTTTACCCCGATTTTATATATTATAATTTCGAAAACAGTAAAGTTTTTTAACATTTACGAAGAAAGATAAACAAGACTGATACTTTATAAGGAGGTGCTTCCGCATGAAAAGAAGCAGTGCACGGATATGGATTATCTCGGCCATTGCGATTGTCGCAGCAGTAATTTTCATCGGGCGCCTCTATTTTTTGCAGATTGTAAACGGAGCTGAATATCTTGAACGCTCTGCAAAGCGAACTTCAAGAACGGTCACCGTTACAGCGCCCAGAGGAGAGATTTTAGACCGATTCGGCAGAGCTCTTGTTACAAACAGAATGAGCTTTTCGCTCGTGTTTGATGCAACAACGTGGGACAAGTCCCGACGTGAGGAAATTGTGGGCCGGCTTATTTCGCTTTGTGACGCAGCAGAGCAGGAGTATATCGACACACTCCCGATAACAAAAACTGCGCCCTTTGCCTATACATACACAAAAGGCGAAGACAGCAGCGAGGAAAGAACAATTTCAGAGTATATCAAGGCTCGCAAGTGGGAAGAAAACACGGATGCCCAAAGGTTTTTAGAGCTGCTTGCGGAAAGATATGACCTTAAAACAACTGACAATGAGACTTTGCGCAAGCTCTGCGGAGTATGCTTTGAAATGGAAATGCGCGGATTTTCAAAATCTCAGCCGTATGTATTTGCGCGTGATGTTGAAAGAACTCTTATAACAAAAATAAAAGAGCAGTCACGTTCACTTCCGGGTATAATGATAGATGTTGAGCCTATACGAGAATATAAAACCACCGCCGCCGCCCACATCCTTGGGCGTGTCGGAATAATATACCGTGAAGAATATGCAGAGCTTAAAAAGCTCGGGTACAAACAGACGGATATGGTGGGAAAA
This sequence comes from Eubacteriales bacterium, assembly GCA_045649265.1. GTDB lineage: Bacteria > Bacillota > Clostridia > Oscillospirales > JAAYXM01 > SIG480. Next base: position 68,805 of record JAZRPO010000059.1, on the reverse strand, counting down.
GACGGCATAGAAAAAGCATATGAAAGTTATTTGCGAGGAGTTAACGGCTCAAAGACAACCGAAACCACAACAACGGGAAAAACAACAACGGTCCTCTATGAAGAAGCTCCGGTGCTCGGTAAAAACTGTGTTTTGACAATTGACCTTAAAATGCAGGAGGCGGCAGAGAAAGCTCTTGCAGAAACGGTTCCAAGGCTTCGCCGCGAAGGGAAGCTCAACTCCCGATGGGGTGGAGGAGATGCCAAGGGTGCCGCAGTTGTTGCAATTGATATAAAAACCGGCGGAATTCTGGTCTCGGCATCATATCCGACATATGACATCTCAAACTATAACAAGAACTATAACGAGATGAAGTCAGATAAATATCTCCCTATGTTCAACCGTGCGATTTCAGGCGCATATCCTCCCGGATCTACGTTTAAGATGATAACCGCTGCAGCGGCGATTGAAGAGGGCATAATCGAGCCGGATGAGAAAATGCTCACAACAGGAAAATATATGTACTACGCTCCAAGCACAACCCCTATGTGTGATATTTTCAGACAATACGGAAAAACTCACGGAAGTATTGACGTAAAAGAAGCTATCAAGGTTTCATGCAACTACTTTTTCTACGATACAGGCAGGCGTGTTGGCATAGAATCTCTCGCTGAGTGGGCAACCCGCTTTGGGCTTGGCAGGAAAACGGGTATTGAAATACCGGGTGAGGTTTCGGGCCAGGTTGCAAGCGCTGCGGCAAGAGAAGAAAAGGGGAAAGTGTGGTATCCGGGTGAAACGCTTTCGGCGGCTATCGGGCAGTCTGATACAATGGTCACACCCATTCAGCTTGCAAACTATGTTGCACAGCTTGCGAATCACGGCGTAAGATATAAAACACATCTTTTAAAAAGCGTGCGTGACCCTGACACCAACGAAGAAATTTTACAGACAATCCCGGAAATTTCCGGCAGAGTGGAGCTGTCAGACGAAGCATATAATGCAATAGTTGAGGGAATGCATATGGGTGCGCAATCGCCGGGGGGAACATCGTACTCTGTTTTCGGGTCATACCCCGTGTCTGTCGGCGGAAAAACAGGCTCAGCTCAGGCTCCGGGCGGCTCGCACGCAGTGTATGTCGCTTTTGCACCGGTTGAGGAGCCTGAGGTTGCGGTTGCAGTTATAGTTGAAAACGGAGGCCAGGGGAGCCGAATTCCCGGTGTTGCAAAGGCAGTTTTTGATGCATATTTCGATGAAAATTTTGAAAAGGATATAAGAACGTCTTCGGGAGTGCTGCTTGCATAGCTAAAAAACCACAGACGGACAAATCACAAGCAGGAGGAAACGACAATGACAAATCTTTTTTACAATCCGGTAAAGGTATACACAGGTCGCGGTATATGCGCAGAATATGACTTTTCACAACATGGAAAACGCGCACTTATCGTATGCGGCGGTGTTTCAGCGCGTCTTTGCGGTGCGCTTGATGATGTAAAGGCTGCGCTTTCCCGCTGCGGAGTTTCGGTGTCTGTCTTTGATAAGGTGGAGCAGAACCCAAGCGTTGAAACATGCTATGATGCAGGGCAGGTGGCTCGCGACGAGCGAGCAGATTTTATAATAGGTATCGGCGGAGGAAGCCCGCTTGACGCTGCAAAGGCCGCAGCATATTTTGCTCCCAATCCACACCTTATGGCAGATACGCTGTATGATGGTGAGTGCAAAAACAAGCCGCTTCCCGTTGTTGCGATTCCGACAACAGCCGGAACGGGGAGTGAGGTAACTCAATACTCAGTTCTTACGTACCATAAAATTCAGAACAAGAAAACGCTTAAAACCGAAAAAATATTTCCGGTTGCAGCGCTTCTTGATGCGGAATATACAATAACACTTCCGCAAAACGTTACAAATGCAACGGCAGTAGATGCGCTCAGCCATGCGATTGAGGGATATTTTGCAAAGGCCGCAACAGTGGTATCGGATGCGCTTGCAGAAAAAGCGATGCTCTATGTCGGGCGTTCACTTCGCGCGCTTGCAGACGGCAGGCTTGATTACAACCTCCGCGAAAGGCTTCTCTTCGGGTCAATGCTTGCAGGAATGGTGATTTCAATTACGGGAACAAGCTTTATCCACTCCTTCGGATATCCGCTTACATATTTTGAGGGGATGTCGCACGGCGAGGCAAACGCATATTTTATAGCTGATTTCATAGAGCATTCCTCGCTTGTTGCAGAGGATAAGGCTATGCGTGCTTATCGCCTTTGCGGAGTAAAGAGCGCAGAGGAGTTTCGTGCACTTATAAACAGTGTGGTTCCGTGCGACAAGAAATTTGAGCGCGAGGATGCCATGAAGTATATGAGAATAGGCCTCGGCGGCTCAAGCACGATGCGCGGTATGTACGAGCCCACAAAAGAGGATGCGTATGATATGCTGAAAAAGTATATAAGATAACAAAAATGCAGTCAGGGAAAAGGAGGTTGTGCCAGTTGAATCAAAAAGAGAGAGATTTTATAAACATAATCAAATCGGGCATAACCTCGGCTCCGGTTTCGATTTCATCTGATTTTTCCGCAGAGGAGCTCTTTGAGATTTCCGAAAAACACCGTGTAACAGCTATGCTGTATTATGGTCTGCATAACTGCAGGGCAGAGCTTTCCGAGGATATGAAAAACAGATTCCTCGCAACCGTTATGCAAAGCATTGTTCTTGATGAGAAGCAAAGAGAAATTCTTTCCGAAATCAAGGAAATGTTCAGAGAAAACGGTATAGACCATATGGTTTTAAAAGGAGGCTCATTAAAAGAGCTTTACCCTGCCCCCGAAATGCGCATTATGGGCGACATTGATATACTGATAAACTTAAAGCAATATAAAAAAATCCTGGAGCTTTTTCATGCAAACGGATATGAGGAAGTAAAAGAAACGCACCACGAGCTTATATGGAAAAAGGGCGACATAATGGTTGAGCTGCACAAGGTTCTCATGCCGCCATATAATGAGGATTTTGATTCATATTTCGGAAATGGCTGGGAGCGGGCAGTTGCAACGGGAGATAACGAATTCAGCTTTAATGACGAAGATATGTTTATATATCTGTTCGCACATTTCTCAAAGCACTACCGTGACGGAGGAATAGGAATCCGGCAGCTGTGCGATTTGTATTTATTCTTAAATAAAAAAAGCCTCTGCGAAGAATATATAAAAACTGAGCTTTCTAAGCTGGGATTGTATGATTTCTATATCAATATTATAAAAACAATAAAGGCTTGGTTTGAAGGGGGAGAATCCTCGGAAATATGCGATTTTATAACAGAGGTTATTATAAAAAGCGGTACCTTCGGGGATTATGAGAGCTTTGTTGTCGCAGTTGCGTTGCGAGAAAAAGAAAAACGGGGAACATATATAAAGGGCAGGATGACCAGTATTTTTCGCTCGATGTTCCCGACTCTCAAAAGCATGAAGCTCTTTTATCCGACACTTAAAAAAACGCCCTTTCTCTTGCCGGCTTTCTGGGTTGTCCGGCTGTTTTCCATTTTGTTCAGGGAAAAAGACAGAGTGAGAAACAAGTTAAACGACATTGCTTCTTTGTCAGATGAAAAAGTAAAATCATATGAAGAGAGCCTTCGTCTGGTAGGGCTTAAATATGATTTCCCGCAAAAATAAAAACCCAAGCCCTTGACATCGCAACGGCAATATATTAAAATTATATCTGCATTAAGCCCTCTTAGTTAAGTGGATATAACAAGCCCCTCCTAAGGGCTAGTCATGTGTTCGATTCACATAGAGGGTGCCACACATATAAATCCTTGAGGCGTTTCACCTCAGGGATTTATCATTAAAATGAGTCGCCTTGCCGCGAAACGATAACCGTAATTTAAGAAATAATGCAGACGGAAAACAAAAATGAAAAAACTTATAAACCGTGTATTTACTTTACGCTGTATACTAAAAGACCGGATAAAATAAACGGGGTTTGTATTATGAAAAATAATTATGCTTATTTTAAAAATACCGAATGTGAATATTTCCCTTGCCACAAAACAGAAGGCGAAATTTTCAACTGCATGTTCTGCTGTTGCCCGCTTTATGCTTTGGGCGATAAATGCGGCGGAAACTTTGTTTACATAGAGGGTGAAATAAAGGATTGCTCGAACTGTCTCATTCCTCACAGTGAAAACGGATATTCGTATATAATGTCCAAGCTTCCTGAGATTTCTGAGATAGCTAAGAAAAACCGAACCAAATAAAAAAACAACCCACTGTACAGTGGGTTGTTTTTATGACTCAAGACTATATAAAAAATATGTAACCGCAAGCAGATCTGCACACCCTCCCGGGGACAGGTTTTGTTCAATAAAAGCATCGTCTAATGTTTCGATTTGACTTTTTGCAGGCTCGGGAAAGTCTGCTAACAGTTTTTTTGTAGTTTTAGCAGCATATTCAGCTCCTTTGATCCCTCCGCGGTGGTAAAGATTTGTATCTTTAACATTTGAAATCAAGTAAAGTAATGTAATAGCTCCTGCATCATTTGGGTCAAAATTTTTATTTCTGAGTTCTCTATAATGTGGAAGCCCTATATTTAAGACGGAATTAAACCCCGAGGCAACTTCTCCGCGAATTCCGGAAATGCCGTATTTTAAATAGAGCCTTCCTCCGGCGGTTGTCGGGCCTATTTGTTCAAAGTCATTTTGCACGGCTTTTTTTACGATGTTTGCACTTTCCGAACAGATATCCGAAGCACTCCTGAACGGAGCTTCGGGCATCCATAACCTCCCGATGCTTGCACAGAGTATACCTATGGAGTAAATTGCACCTTTGTGAGTGTTTATTCCGCCGGTAGTATCATACATAGTTTTTTCTGCTGAAATACCGGCAATGCGCAAAAGAGAAAAAGCCTCGCATGGAGAAAGCTTTGCGGTATTTTTGCCGATGGAAAAGCATTCACCAAAATAAGGTTTAAGCGCATGGGCGCTTTTTTCAAAGGTGCTGATATCCATATCGTTGTGGCTGCCGTTGTTGCGGCAATCCACAAGTCCGGGCTTGGGAGTGGTATACACTTCGTCTAAAAGGCTTTTTACCGCAAGGTCGGAACAACGCTCTTTGTCGAGAAGAAAGAAGTAGTTTTCCATTATTTCTCTTGTGACTGCCTGAATTTCGCCAACCGGATGGACTCTGCCTGCGGCACAGACCCTCCCGGGAGAGCCGCAAACAATGCAGTTGCGAGGATTTTTTCTTTCGAGTTTGCTTCCGTCTGCATTTATTACATCCAGATCAAACAGCCTTCCGATAGTAAAGTCTTCCTCAATGGAAGAGCAGATATCTTTAAGCTTTTGTGCCTCATATTTCACAGAGAACATCGCCTCACAGCCTGTAGGCTTGATATCTATGTCTTGATAAACTATGCTGTCTTGCTCCACACGTTTTTTTAAAAGCTTAATTCCTTCAAAGAATGATCGCTCAATCAATGGTGAGGTCTTTATTGGACCTGCAATATTCATAGTAAAGCTGATAAGAGGGAGCTTGAGCCGGCTTAGTATATCCCTTTGCTTTTTTGCACGAGCTTCACGCGCATCAAGCATTTGGATTAAAGTGACTTCTGTCATTTTTATTCCCCTGGTATAACTACATAATAAGGTCTGATTGTTTCTTTTGCTGAGAGTCAAGCTTTTGCAAATTGCCTTCGGCGTTCTTTCCGACACAACCAACCAACAAATAGCGACGATTAAAACGGTCGTATATAAAGTGATTAAGCAAGTGGAAGTTTTCAATCATTCCTGTTCGGCTTACATGTATTCGCGGACCGGTGCAAAAATGCTTCTGACCGCCGATGGATATGTGATTGTTGTCAACATAGTCAATAGGAAGGTCTTTTGCAATCATTTCATTAACTTGATTTTCAATTTCAAGAATATCAAAATCAGGTTTTGTTTCGGGAAAGGTGACAACAAATCCGTGTTTTACATCATCGTGACCGCAGCGCACCATTTCGTGTTCCGGCATACAAAGCTCGCATAAGTCCTCTGCGGTATGCGCCATAAGACGGTACGAAAGAGATTCATATACTTTGTCGCGTATCTCCTGAGGCTCGGGCCCAAAAAGATTTGGCCTTGCGAGTAATACCTGCTCGCCAACGCCTATGATAAGATTGGCATTGAAGCCAAGCAGCGGATATATAAGATCAAAATGCTCCACAATAACGCGTTTTCCGTTGTGTAGCGCTTCGGTAATAGCCTCCGCCAAAACACTCATTTGTGTAAAAGCGTTCTCAAAGCGTATATCAAGGTGATAGGTGTGTGGAGAAAAATATCCGTTATCCTGCTCTAAAAGCGGAAGAGGGCGAACATAAACACCGTCATCATCGTTAGTGAGCTCAAGGCCGGGGAACATCCCGCGAAGCAAAGCACTTTTGCCTGAGCCGGCATCGCCTACGACGCCAATAAGTTTGTCAAAAGGAGAAAGGTATAGTTGGGAAAGCTGCATTCCAAGGGCATACATGCGCTGATGGCCTCTCGGTGCAAAGTAGCTGCTTAAAATATGGTTTTTCTGACGTTCCTGCACTTTAATTCCCCCTAAATTATATTAAACCTTTATTAAGTAAAAAGGTATATGTTGTATCGGGCACCAATGCTTTAAGCGCTTGTATGTTTCCGGAATCAATAAAGGCTCTTACCCGGCTTGCGCTTACAGGTTCATTTGATATTTCAAGTCTTGGAAGCTCTTTGACCTCGATGCCGTGTGCGGGTAAAATTTTCTTCAACTCTATGTTGTATTGTTCTGTCATTGGAGACAAAGGTTCTGACCCCACATAACGGGTGGTTATACCGAATTTCGGAACATAGTACTTTATGAATATTTCGATATCTAAAAGACACTTGATTTGTGTTGCGTTTTCGCGCTCCTTGAGAAAGTAGGTGGGAAAGGTCGCTGAAGAAATAAGGTAGGGCCCTGTTGTAAGTACGGTTACATTTGAAATATCAGCAGTGCCTGATTGTACCATTTTCAGACGGTCCTCTGCAGAAAAGCGGCTTTTGTCTTCAGAAACAACAAATACATAAAGATGATCACATTCCTTGGCGGCCGTCTCGATCAGGTAACGATGCCCCAGAGTAAAAGGGTTGCAATTCATAATAGCAGCGCCTACGGTGCCGGAAGTTTGTTTTTCAGGAAGTGAATTTAAAAAATTAATTATTCCGTCTTTGCGACTTTCCATAAGCAAAACATTGTTCGTCTCAGCCACCGGATAAAAGAACAAAGAAGAAAACATATCTTTGTTTTCAGGTTTGGTATATAGAAAAAGGTGGCTTAATCCTTCCGTAAACGCCTCCTGCCGCAGGGCAGTAATAAGTGTTGCGGTAAGACCTTCTCCTTGTCTTTGGGAATCAACAGCGATACATTTCAGAAGATTTCCTGTGCGCGAACCCGTGGCAACAAGAGAATCCCCGTCCCAGAGAAGAACCGTCTGGCTGACGGATTCGTCCGGTTCGAGTCCGACTTTTTTCAGAAAGCTTTTCCATATATTCAATTTTGCTTCGTTAAAGCTGGATAATTTTTCAATATACATATTTTATCCTTTTAAATATAATTTATTGATAACATTATAACTCATAATTAGCAAAAATGCAAAGAAGAAAGGAAATAATTGATTTTTTTAAAATTGTATTATATAATATTGATAAATTGGACTACAACTTTTTGTTTATAGAGGATATGAAAGGAGTTGCAGCAAATGGATATTTCCAGATGTGCATCAGCGGGAACAATGGAATCGAGCGATGCGTACGTTGAGATTGAGCCGGCGCAAGATGGTTTAAGCATCCAGCTTGAGTCTGTTGTTCAAAAACAGTTCGGAGAAAAAATTCAAACTGTAATAAGAGAGACATTAAAAGAACATGGAGTGGAAAATGCCTGTGTTCGTGTGATAGATAGGGGTGCACTTGAATGTGTAATCCGCGCCAGGGTTGAAACCGCTGTTCTTCGCGGAGAGGGGGATATCTGATGCGCCGCAGTATGTTGTTTTTGCCGGGCAATAATCCTAATATGCTTATAAATGCAAATTGTCTTGGAGCTGACGCAGTAATCTTTGATTTAGAGGATGCGGTATCTCCTGCAGAAAAGGACGCAGCCAGAATTCTGGTGCGTAATACCATGCGTTATATGGATTTAAAAGGCTGTGAGGTTATTGTCCGTATTAATTCTGTTGATACTGATTACTGGAAAGCAGATATTGATGCGATTCTTCCTGAAAAACCTGACCTTATTTTGCTTCCTAAAACAGGTGTTCCAAAGGATGCACTTGTTGCAGATGAGTATATTACCGAGGTTGAAAATAAGCTGGGCCTGAGTCGGGGTGCGGTGGGGCTGATGCCTCTTATCGAGACTGCTTTGGGTGTTGAAAATGCTTATGCAATCGCTTCTTGTTCAAAACGTGTCGCGGCACTGTTTTTAGGTGCAGAGGATTTAACCGCTGACCTTCAGTGTAAGCGCACCAAAGAGGGAAGGGAAATCGAATATGCCAGAACCCGACTTGTTGTAGCTGCGCGTGCTGCCGGTATTGACGTTTATGATACACCATTTACCGATGTAAATGATGACGAAGGCATTGTGGCTGATGCTACTCTTGCGAAAAGCCTGGGATTTACCGGAAAAGCATCCATTTCACCGCGCCATGTGGATGTAATTAATGAAGTGTTCAGTCCCACAAGGGCAGATATAGATTATGCATACGAGGTCATGGACGCTATACGTCTTGCCAAAGAGCAGGGTAAAGGTGCCATTGCTCTGCACGGAAAAATGATTGATGCTCCCATTGTTGCAAGGGCGGAGAGAACTATTTCTATGGCAGAAGCATTGGGAATCGACAGGGGGGATGGAAATGAATAAGCTGGTAAAATCCATTCGCGAGGCGATTGTCTTATCAGAGCTGAAAGACGGTATGACAGTTTCGTTTCACCATCATCTCCGTAATGGCGATTACGTGCTCAATATGGTAATGGATGAAATTGCAAATCTTGGCATAAAAGATGTTACAGTTAATGCAAGCTCTCTGTTTGATATACACAAACCCTTGCTTACACATATTGAAAACAAAGTAGTTACAGGTGTTGCAGCGGACTATATTGCTCAAGGCCCGGGTCGCGCTTTTTCGGAAGGTGTTTTGGAAAAACCGGTACAGTTCCGCACCCACGGCGGTCGTGCGAGCGATATTGCTTTAGGCAGAACTCCTATTGATGTGGCATTTATTGCAGCGCCCTGCGCGGACCCTATGGGCAACTGCTCCGGTAAATACGGAAAGTCTGCCTGTGGCAGCCTTGGATATGCTTATGCAGATGCAATGTATGCAAAAAAAGTAGTGGTCATTACAGATAATCTGGTATCTTATCCGTTGCAGGATTGGTCAATTTCTGAGGATTATATTGATTATGTAGTATTGGTAGATGCTATCGGAAACCCCAAAGGTATTGTTTCGGGAACAACCCAGATTACTCGTGACCCCGTTGGGCTTGTTATGGCGTCCCATGCCGCTAAGGTTATAGAGGCTTCGGGGCTTTTAAAAGATGGGTTTTCGTTCCAGACCGGAGCGGGCGGAGCGTCTCTTGCTGCGGCAAAATTCTTGAAGGATATAATGCTTAAGAAAGAAATTAAAGGAAGTTTCGGATTGGGGGGTATCACCGGTTATATGGTAGATATGCTCAAGGCCGGATGTTTCCGGAGTCTTATGGATGTTCAGTGCTTTGATTTAACGGCAGTAGAGTCTATTAAAAGCGACCCGAGGCATCAGGAAATTTCTGCTATGCAGTACGCTTCTCCAAGCAGCCGAAGTGCAGTTGTCGACAGCCTTGATGTTGTTATTCTGGGCGCAACGGAAATCGATACAGATTTTAATGTTAATGTACATACTGACTCCAACGGCTATATTATGGGTGGCTCGGGCGGACACAGTGACGCGGCAGCAGGTGCAAAGCTTTCCATGATTATTGCGCCCATGTTCAGAGCGAGACTTCCGATTGTCACTGATCGGGTTACCTGCATTTCCACGCCGGGCAAGGACATAGATGTTTTAGTTACGCAGGGCGGGATTGCGGTAAATCCCAAAAATACAGAGCTTAAAAAAAGTTTGGTAAATGCAGGGCTACCTGTTATAGATATAAAAGAGCTTAAAGAAAAAACCGAACGCGTTACCGGCAAGCCTGAAAAGCTTCCAAAGGGCGACAGGGTGGTTGCTCAGGTTATCGGGCGCGAGGGTGATGTCCTGGATAACATTTACAATGTACCACAACACAATTAATAGGAGGAAAATTTATGCGTGAAATTAATGCAAAGCTTATCACCGAAGCGGTGAAAAAATTGTGCATTGAGTCAAACTGCCATTTAAGCAGAGATGTGAAGGAATGTATTTCAACCTTCCATGAGAATGAAACCTGGGATCAGGCAAAAGAAATATTAGAACGCATTATCGAAAACTATCAGATTGCGGATGAAAAAAATCAGCCTGTTTGTCAGGATACAGGTGTTGCTTGCGTGTTTTTAAAAATCGGACAGGATGTTCATGTAAACGGCGACATTACCGAGGCTGTAAACGAGGGTGTTCGCCAGGGATATGGCGAAGGATATCTCAGAAAGAGTGTTGTCCGCGACCCGCTTGACAGAGTAAACACAGGCGACAATACGCCCGCAATGCTTTACTTTGACATCGTTCCGGGGGATAAAATTGAAATCACAGTTGCTCCCAAGGGATTTGGCAGCGAGAACATGAGCAGAATCGCAATGCTTCGCCCCTCTGACGGATTGCAGGGCGTAAAGGATTTTGTAATAAAAGCTGTCGAAGAAGCCGGACCTAACCCTTGCCCCCCTATTGTTGTAGGTGTAGGCATAGGCGGCACTTTTGACAAGGCTGCGTATCTTGCTAAAAAGGCTCTTCTTCGCCCGGTAGATGTCCCCAACAGCAATGCTTTTTATGCCGACCTTGAGAAAGATTTGCTTGACGAAATAAACAACCTTGGTATCGGGCCGCAGGGATTTGGCGGCAGAACTACAGCGCTTGCTGTAAATATTGAACAGTATCCGACTCATATTGCCGGATTACCTGTTGCTGTTAACATAAATTGTCATGTTACAAGACATCAGACGGAGGTGATATAAATGGCTATTTCTGTTAAGACGCCATTGACGCGTGAAGATGTAAAAAAATTAAAAGCAGGGGACAGTTGTTTGATATCAGGTGTAATCTATACCGCAAGAGATGCTGCTCATAAGCGTCTGTGCGAACTTGTTGCACAGGGTAAAGAATTGCCTTTTGATGTTAAAGACAGCATAATTTATTTTGTGGGTCCTACACCGGCGAAACCGGGGCAAGCTATAGGCTCTGCAGGGCCTACAACTTCATATCGTATGGATGCATACAGTCCTATCATGATTGAACAGGGACTTACCGGCATGATTGGCAAGGGCAAGAGATCCCCTGAAGTTGTTGATGCCATGAAAGAGCATGGTGCGATATATTTCGGTGCCATCGGCGGTTGCGGAGCTCTTTTGAGCAAATGCATTAAAAAAGCTGAGGTTGTTGCATATGAGGACCTTGGCGCCGAGGCTATCCGCAGACTTGAGGTAGAGGATTTTCCTGTTGTTGTAATAATTGACAGCGAAGGCAACAATCTCTATGAAATCGGAAGGAAAAATTATCTTGCTGAAAAAAGATAATAATAAGTAGAATTTAAGGCACGCTTATATAAAGCGCGCCTTAAATTCTATCAAAGCAACTTAGTGAATTTGTGGAGCAAGGCATAATTGTAATAAACAGGTATAGGGGTGAAAATTGTGGAATCAATTTACAAAGTTAATACTGAGCTTGATATTCCGATATATCAACAACTTGTGGATGCAATTTGTGTTGCGATAAAAAATGGTACGCTCACATCGGGACAACAGCTTCCGACTGTTCAAAAAATGATTGACGAGGTTGGAGTTGCAAGAGGGACTGTAAAACGGGCATATGATGAACTGGAGCGGATTGGGCTTGTCGAAAAGGTGCAGGGAAGAGGTACATTTGTAAAATATCAGCCTGCAAATTCAGGAAGCAGAAAAGAACAGGCTATGGCTGCTATTGATGAGCTGCTTAACAGGTTGGACACAATGGGACTATCGCCTTCTGAGATAAACATATTTTTGAACCTGAAACTTCGTGAACGCTCTCAGGAAGAAGCACATGTAAAGGTTGCTGTGGTAGAATGTAATCCTGAAAATTTGTCACAGATGTCAGAACAGCTCAGATATATTGATGAGGTTGATTTATATTCTTATACTTTTGATAGTGTAAAGCAGTATCCATATAAATTGAACGATGATTTTGATCTCATTGTTACAACCTCTCTGCACTCTCTGCATCTGGAAAGAGTTGTTCCCGACAAAAAAAGAATAGCACGCGTTGCTCTGAGACCTTCTGCGCGTTGTTTGTCGCATATTATTAAGCTTCGTCCCGATGAAAAAATTGGTATTGTTGGGTACAGTATGCGCTTTGCGGAGCTTTTATATAACACTTGCGAAATGTATGCAGAAGACGTTCTTCTAAGCAAACCGTTGATTTTAGATGATAGTGCAGATTTGGGGAAATATCTTAAGGGAAAGAATGCAATTCTTGTTCCTAAAAACTACGAAAAATACTTTGATGCCGATAGCGTTAAAGCTATAGCGAAGTTTAAAGGCGATGTAATTGATTGCAATTACGAAATGGATGAGGGATCTCTTTTGTACCTTGAAACAAAAATTAAAAAAATACGTGACGAAAAAAGCATATAAATATAAAAAAGAAAAAACAACATTTTTGTCTTGACAAATGATATACAACATTATATTCTATAGGTATAGAACAATCATGGTTTATCTATGAAATACTATAATGAGGTACTGTTATGGAGAATTGTGAAAAGAAAGTCTTAGTCATTGGTGTTATCGGTGCCGATGTTCATGCTGTTGGTAATAAGATTTTATACCACGCTTTTACAGAAGCGGGGTTTGAAGTGGTAAATCTCGGTGTTATGGTATCCCAGGAAGAATATATTGCCGCAGCTATCGAATGTGGTGCGGATGCCATTGTCATTTCATCCCTTTATGGACAGGGAGAGCTTGACTGCCGTGGCATGCGTGAAAAGTGTGATGAGGCAGGGCTTAAGGGAATCCCACTTTTAGTAGGGGGTAACATTGTTATTGGCAAGCAGAAGTTCGAGGATGTAGAAAAGCGCTTTAAAGCTATGGGTTTTGACCGTGCATTCCCTCCCGGAACTTCACCGGAAACTACTATTGAGGCTCTTCATGAGCTACTTAATATGGATGGTGACAATTAATGAAAAATGTCTTGCTGATTGATTTCGGCAGTACATATACAAAGCTTACCGCGGTAGATGTTGATAAGGAAGAGATTCTTGGCACAGCCGCATCATATACCACCGTCCAGACTGATATAAATGACGGGCTTAATCAAGGCCTTAAAATCTTAGAAGAGAAAACAGGTAAAATTTCTTACGATGCTTGCTACGCCTGCTCCTCAGCTGCAGGAGGGCTTCGGATGGTCACGAACGGTCTTGTGCCTGAGCTTACCGGAGAGGCAGCAAGGCTTGCGAGTCTTGGAGCGGGAGCAAAAGTAGTAGGAATATATTCCTTTGAGTTGACTGAGGAAGATATCGAAGAAATCAGAAAAACCAATCCGGATATTTTCCTTCTGGTAGGCGGAACTGATGGCGGAAATAAGGAATGTATTCTGCATAATGCGAAAATGCTGGCAGGTATGAAACCGGATTTTCCTGTTATAATTGCAGGCAACCGCACAGCAGCAAAAGAGTGTCAGGAAATTTTAAAGGACTGTGAGGTTTATGTTTGTCCCAATGTAATGCCTAAATTCGGAACTTTGCAGATAGAGCCCACACAAAAGCAGATAAGAGAGATATTCTTAAATCGTATTATACAGGCAAAAGGGTTAAGCAAGGCGGCAGAAAATTTATCTGACATAATGATGCCTACGCCCTCTGCGGTGCTTCAGGCGATGGAGCTTCTTGCAAAGGGGTACGACGATGAACTTGGAATCGGTGATTTGATAGCCGTGGATGTAGGCGGCGCTACAACTGATGTTTATTCAATCGCAGACGGAATGCCGGAGCATATGAACACGGTGTACAAAGGCCTGCCTGAGCCTTATGCAAAGCGCACGGTAGAAGGCGATATTGGTATGCGATACAGCATTCAGGGTATTGTGGATGCTGCAGGAATAAAACGAATATGCGAGCTTTCCGGCCTTTTGGAAGAAAGAGCACAGGATTTGATAAATGATTTAAAGCAAAATACCGATAAAGTGCCAAATGGCGACAGCGAAATGGAAGCTTTGGATTATGCATTGGCGTCATGTGCCATAGAAGAAGCCGTTAAGCGTCATGCGGGCACAATTTTAGAAACATATACAATGATGGGTCAGACATTTGTTCAGGAAGGGAAAAATCTGACCAAAGTAAAACAAATTGTGGTGACGGGTGGCAGTCTTATCCACGCAAAGAGGACAGAAGAGATTGCAGGTTTCGCCCTCTATTCACCAGCAAATCCCGCATCACTCAGACCAAAAACTGCTGATGTTTGGGTAGACAGAACGTATATTTTGGCTGCAATGGGACTTTTATCATCATATTATCCCAGAACTGCCTTGCGAATTATGAAAAAGGAGCTTGAACATTATGGATATTCGAAATAAACGCCTTTCCGATGCCGAGTTTAATAGTCTGCGACAGGAAGTTTTGCAGCAATGGCCTACCGGAAAAGATGTCGACATTGAAGAGGCGGTTGCCTATCACAAGGCTATGCCGGAGTCACGCAACTTTTCCAAAAAGCTTTTAGCCGCAAAGCGTGACAATCGTACATTGGTTCAGCCCCGTGCAGGTGTTCCCGTTGTAGAAGAGCATATAAAACTTATGCAGTATCTGGAAAAACACGGAGAAGCAGACCTGTTACCCTCAACTATCGACAGTTATACAAGACAAAACCGCTATGAAGAGGCAGAAAACGGCATAGCAGAATCTTTGCGCTTAGAAAGAGCAATGCTCAATGGGTTTCCCGCAGTTAATCATGGTGTCGCAAAATGCCGTCAGGTTATTGAAAGTGTCAATGTGCCTATGCAGGTTCGTCACGGCACTCCTGATGCAAGATTGTTGACCGAAATTACATATGCAGGCGGTTTTACAAGCTATGAAGGCGGCGGTATTTCTTACAACCTGCCTTATTGCAAAAACATTCCTATGGAACGAACAATCCGTGACTGGCAGTATGTTGATCGTTTGACAGGTCTGTATGAAGAAATGGGGGTTTCAATCAACCGTGAACCCTACGGCCCATTGACCGGTACTTTGGTACCTCCCTGTATCTCTCATGCTGCTGCAATTATTGAGGCATTGCTTGCTGCAGAGCAAGGGGTAAAAAACATAACTGTTGGTTATGGTCAGTGTGGTAATCTTGTACAGGATATTGCCGCTATTCGTACATTGCAGGAATTAACCGATGAATACTTAAACAAATACGGATATTCTGATGTTGACGTAACTACCGTTCTTCATCAGTGGATGGGAGGTTTCCCGGCTGACGAAGCAAAAGCGTTTGGTGTTATTTCTTCGGGAAGCCTTATCGCTGCTTTATCAAAAGCGACAAAGGTTATTGTCAAAACACCTCACGAAGCTGTAGGTATCCCTACCATGGAAGCTAATGCAGAGGGATTGCGTTGCACTAAGCAGGTTGTTAATATGCTTGCTGACCAGACATTCAATTCCAATGACTTGGAACAGGAAAAGGAAATCATTTGTCAGGAAACACGCGCAATTGTTGACAAATGCTTTGAACTTGGAAACGGGGACATAGCAGTTGGTGTTTGTCGCAGTGTTGAAGCAGGTGTTCTTGATGTTCCGTTTGCTCCTTGTCGTGTGAACGCGGGAAAGATGCTTCCTTGTCGTGACAACAATGGTGCAGTTCGTATTTTAAATACAGGTAACCTTCCGTTTAGCAAGGAGCTTATTGATTTCCATAAAGAAAAGATTGAAGAACGAGCCACTGCTGAAAATCGCAAGGCTTCCTTCCAGATGGTAATTGATGATGTTTACGCCATTGGAAAGGGACGATTGGTTGGGCGCCCAAAATATTAATAAGGAGAAAATGCAATTATGAAAATTATAGATATCATTTGTTCACCGGGTCGTACAGGCTTTTACTTTGACGATCAGCGCGCTATTAAACAGGGCGCGGGTCATAACGGTGTGTTTTATACAGGTAACCCCGTAACCGAGGGCTTTCGAGCTGTTCGACAGGCAGGTGAATGTATCTCGGTAATGATTCTATTGGAAGACGGACAGGTTGCGCATGGTGACTGTGCTGCTGTTCAGTATTCGGGTGCCGGCGGTCGCGACCCGCTGTTTTTAGCGGAAGATTTCATCCCTGTTATTGACAAGTTTATAAAGCCTGAACTTGTTGGCAAAGAGGCTGACGATTTCCGCGGGCTTTGTGCAATGATGGAAGCTATTCAGGTTGATGGCAAGCGTCTCCATACAGCTATCCGTTACGGTGTATCTCAGGCAATTTTAGATGCTGTTGCAAAAGCAACCGGCAGAATGATGTGTGAGGTTGTAGCTGATGAATATGGCTGCACAGTATCTGAAGCTCCTATCCCCATTTTTACTCAGTCCGGTGACGACCGTTATGACAATGCTGATAAAATGATTATGAAGGGTGCACAGGTTCTTCCGCACGCTCTTATTAATAATGTTGATACAAAGCTTGGCAGAAAAGGTGAAAAACTGGCTGAATATGTCGAATGGTTGCGTAACCGCATTTTAGAATTCCGTACTGATGAAAGTTATTCTCCAATTATGCACATAGATGTATACGGTACTATCGGTGCAGCTTTTGGAAATAATAACTATAAGGATATGGCAGATTACATAGAGGGACTTGGGGAAATTGCAAAACCCTTTAAATTACGTATTGAGGGTCCTATGGATTGTGACTGTGATCGTGAAACACAGCTTATAGCACTTGCTGCATTAACAAAAGAGTTAGATAATCGCGGCTGTGATGTGGAACTTGTTGCAGATGAATGGTGCAACACACTTGAAGATATCAAGCTTTTTGCTGATAATAAGGCAGGTCATATGGTACAAATAAAGACTCCTGACCTCGGCGGCATCAATAACACTATTGAAGCGGTTTTATACTGCAGAGACAAGGGAATCGGTGCTTATCAAGGTGGTACATGTAACGAAACAGATCGAAGTGCTCAGGTATGCGTTCATTGTGCTATGGCTACAAATCCTGTCCAGATTCTTGCAAAACCGGGTATGGGCGTTGACGAAGGTTATATGATAGTTCATAACGAAATGAATCGTATTATAGCTATGAGAAAAGCCAAAAAAGCCCTTAAAAAATAGCATTTTATGAATAACGAAATAATAAAGACAACCTTTCTTTTGAAAGGTTGCCTTTATTATTTTGCTCTGTTATAAAAAGATTGTAATAAATATCCGGTAGATTGACTAAAAGGAAGTATCCCTTTGACGAAAATAAGAAGGTTTATATTACATTTTACCACAAAAATGTGTATTTTTCAAACAGAGAAAAGTGGTGCGAGTGTTCATAATGTGTCATAAATAGAAAGAGTGTCCATAACATACGTTATGAACACTCGATATGGTGCGGGTGACAGGATTTGAACCTGCACGTCGGAGACACCAGATCCTAAGTCTGGCGCGTCTGCCAATTCCGCCACACCCGCGCATTTAAAATAATATGGAAACAGTTATACCCTACATACTCCGTCTGCCTTCAAGGGCACGGATAAGAGTCATTTCATCCGCGAATTCCAGATGACCACCAACAGGTATTCCGTATGCAAGACGGGTTATCGCAACACCAAAGGGTGAGAGCAGGCGGGATATGTACATCGCCGTAGCCTCGCCTTCTGTATCGGGATTTGTAGCAAGGATAACTTCTTTGATATTACCCTCAGCAACGCGAGAGCAAAGCTCTTTTATACGAACATCATCAGGGCCGATGCCGTTCATCGGAGAAATGCAACCGTGAAGAACATGATACATGCCGTTATATTCACGCGTTTTTTCTATTGCAGCAACGTCCTTCGGGTCAGAGACTACGCAAACCGTTGTGCGGTCACGCGCCTCGTCTTCGCAGATTGAACACACTTCAGAATCGGTCATATTCTGACATACGTTGCAGAACTTGACCTTGCGCTTTGCTTCGGTAATGGCATTTGCAAAGCCCTCAGCTTCCGATTCCGGAAGCGAAAGGACGAAGAAAGCAAGCCTCTGGGCTGTTTTCCTGCCAATTCCGGGAAGCTTCTGAAACTGCTCTATTAAGTTTTCAACCGGTGCAGTAAAAAAGCGCATTTTCAAGCCCCCCGTTATATGAGTCTGAGGAAAAAGGATTAAAACATACCGGGAAGGCTCATTCCGCCGGTGATTTTTTTCATGCTTTCGTTTGCTGCTGCCTCTGCCTGATTCATTGCCTCGCTGATAGCCGCAACAATTAAGTCTTCAAGCATCTCAACATCATCGGGGTCAATAGCTTCGGGCTGGATTTTGACAGAGGTAACTCTGTTTTTTCCGCTTACGGTTGCTTCGACAACACCGCCGCCTGCTGATGCTGTATAGGTTTTTTCTTCAAGCTCCTGCTGCATACGCATCATATCCTGCTGCATTTTCTGAGCCTGCTTAATCATATTCATATTAATCCCGCCGCCGGGAAATCCGCCTCTTGCCATAATAAAAACTCCTTACTTAATTGTTATTCCTTCAAAATCGCCTAAACTGTCAATCAATTCATCAATTCCGCTTTCGGGTGCCTCGACACGAATGTTGCCGGCTATAACATTTATGCCGGGGGATACAACGGCTGCGGCTGAGCGGAATATATCCATGTTTTCACTTTTCTTGAGCATTTGCATAATAAAAGTGCTTTCGCTTGAAATAGTCAGAACATTTCCGGAAAGCTCAACCCGAACCCCTGAAAAGAGCGGCAAAACACCGGGAGAGAGCCTGGGCTTTGCTTCCGAAATGATTTTCTTCCACAATGTCGCAGCATCGGCAGCTGGTTTCTCCTCTGCCGGCTTTTGAGATGTTGGAATTTCCTGCTTCGGAGCAGGCTTGGACTTTTCGGGAGAAGTGACCTCGTTTTTTCGAGGGCTTAGGAGTGCGCTCGGCTCATCGGACATCTTTTCGGAAATCTCAGAAACTTTACCTGTGAGAGAGCCGGGAAAATCGGCATCACTACTGCGACACAGCTTGATGCAGCACAGCTCGGCATCAATGCGTTTATTTGAGCTTACGGTTATTGATACGGTCGTTTTTTGGAGAGCTTCTATAATCTCGCAGAGCCTGTATGTGTCAAAGGCATTCGCAAGAGCAGAAAGCTCGTCTTTCGTATAACGTGCGCTTATCTGTGGAAGCTCCTCGGCTGAGGTCTTTAAAATAAGAACGTCGCGGAAGATTCCCGCAAGCTCTGAAAGAACGGAATCTATATTTTTACCGCCGATATATATATCATTCAAAATCGAGAGAGTTTTTGAGACATCGTGCTCTGCAATCGCAAGCGTCATATCAAAGGTTTGCTTTTTCCCTGCAAGGCCTACAACATCGGCAACCGTCTCTTCGGAGACCGAGCCCTTTCCTACTGAAATACATTGGTCAAAAAGGGAAAGCGCATCGCGCATTGCACCATCGGAAAGAGTAGCGATATATTCGGCAGCAGTGTCAGAAAGCTGAACACCCTCGTTCTTTGCGATGAATTTAAGGCGTTCCGAAATAACGGAGGTTGGAATTCGTTTAAATATAAAGCGCTGACAACGCGAGGAGATGGTCGCAGGAACCTTGTGAAGCTCGGTTGTTGCAAGAATAAAGACAACATGCTCCGGGGGCTCCTCCATTATTTTGAGAAGCGCATTGAATGCGCTCTGAGAAAACATATGAACCTCGTCGATTATATACACTCTTTTCTTAACGCTTACAGGAGAATATATAGCCTCCTCGCGAAGGTCACGAACGTAATCAACACCGTTATTTGAAGCAGCATCAATCTCAACAATATCAAGAATTTCCCCGCTTGAAATTCCAAGGCAAGAAGGACATTTGTTGCAGGGGCTGCCGTGGAATGGGTTTTCACAATTTATCGCCTTTGCAAGGATTTTGGCACAGGTAGTTTTCCCCGTACCGCGAGAACCGGAGAACAAATATGCATGGGAGATATGCCCGGTTTCAACCTGGCGCGCGAGAGTGTCACAAACTGCGCTCTGCCCGACAACATCTGAAAAGCTCCGGGGCCTCCACTTGCGATAAAGTGCCTGATACATCATAATCAACCTCTAACTTTCGCTTTGACTCATTGCACGACCGCACACCTGTTCTTCGACAAAAAGGCATATGCGTTCTTTATGAGAACAGCTCAGGGCCGGCGCACCTGCGGCACACAAAGAAAACTGCTTAATGCTGCTCGGTTCCCCGCCTGACATGGTTCACAGCCTTTTGCTGCGCAGGACCAGCCCATCAACACTGAAACTGCATAACACAGCCACACGCATCAGAGCCTCTGAACAGGGATTCACCCCTGCTGTAGCGGATTGCAGGTACAGGGCACCGCTGACTCCCCGGATAGTGCGGTCTTGCAATGAGCCAAAGCATTATAAAAGCTTGATCCCATTTTCGCGGCAGATTTCAACATCTGCTGCCGGCCATACTGAGGATTGGACCTCTCCGATATGTGCACAGTTGAGCAGATACATACAAAGGCGAGATTGGCCGATTCCTCCGCCGATTGTATAAGGAAGCTCTCCGTTTATAAGTGCTTTCTGGAATGGAAGCTCAAGCCTGTTCTCGCAGCCCTCCTCGCGGAGCTGAAACAAAAGAGCGGCCTCATCAACCCTGATGCCCATAGAGGAAATCTCAAAGGCACAGTCGAGGAGCGGATAATAAAGAACAATATCGCCGTTGAGAGTCCAATCATCATAGTCGGGAGCACGGCCGTCATGCTTCCCGCCATTTTTGAGTTTTCCGCCAATCTGCGAAATGAAAACAGCGCCAAACTCTTTTGCGATCGCGTGCTCTCTCTGCTTTCCTGTAAGGTCAGGATATCGCTCTTCAAGGTCATATGTCGAGAAAAATGAAATTTCATTCGGTAGTTTTTTTTCTGTGCCGAATTGAGCGGAAACTTCATTTTCTGCCACCTTTACAACATCATATATCTTTCGGACGATTTTCTCCAAAAACTCGCCTGTTCTGTCTTTTTTGTCAATAACAAGCTCCCAATCCCACTGATCAACATATATGGAATGGAGATTGTCTGTCATCTCGTCACGGCGGATGGCATTCATATCGGTATAGAGCCCCTCGCCTGAGGAAAAACCGTAATCCCGGAGCGCCATTCGCTTCCATTTTGCAAGAGAATGAACAATTTCATAAACGCTGCCCGGCTGTTCGAGAAGGTCAAAAGCAACAGGGCGCTCGATTCCGTTGAGGTTGTCGTTAAGCCCTGTTCCGCTTTTCACGAAAAGCGGAGCGCTGACACGTTCAAGATGAAGAGCCTCTGCGAGCTTTCTCTCAAACATATCCTTTATCATTTTCACCCCGCGCTCCGTTTCGCGGATTGACATTGATCTGTTGTAGTTTTCAGGTAAGATAAGACGTTCCTTCATAGTGGAATTACCTCTTAATATTTAATCAAGTATCTGTTGACCTCCCAGTCGTGGACAGTGGATGTGTACTCGTGCCACTCGCGGCGCTTTGCCTCTATATATTTCGGAGCAATATGGTCGCCGATTGTTTCGAGAAGAAGCTCATCCTTTTCAAACGCATCAACAGCTTCGGAAAGGTTTTTGGGGAGAGAAAGGATATTCTTTTCACGAAGCTCTTCGTTTGTCATCTCAAAAATATTGGATTCAACTGATGGTGGGGGAGTAAGGCCTTTTTTGATGCCGTCAAGCCCTGCTGCAAGAACTGCTGCAAATGCAAGATACGGGTTTGCCGCAGGGTCGGGATTTCTGATTTCAATCCGGGTTCCCTCACCGGATGCACTCGGAACACGGATAAGCGGGCTTCTGTTTTTTGCCGACCATGCAATGTATATCGGAGCTTCATAGCCTGAAACGAGGCGCTTGTATGAGTTTACAAGCGGGTTTGTAACAGCGCACATAGCGCGGGAATGCTCGATTACGCCGGCGATAAAGGAATATGCATCACGGCTGAGACCGAGAGAGTCTGATGAATCATAGAATATATTCTTCCCATTTTTAGAGAGAGATATGTTTATATGCATGCCTGAACCGCAAATTCCGAAAATCGGCTTTGGCATGAAGGTCGCATGCAGCCCATTTTTATGAGCAATCGTCTTAACAACCAGCTTGAAGGTTATTATGTTGTCGGCGGTGGTGAGAGCTTCGCCGTACTTAAAGTCAATTTCGTGCTGGCTGTCTGCGTTTTCATGGTGAGAGGCTTCAATTTCAAAGCCCATTTCCTCAAGATAACGGCACATCTCACGGCGAACGTTTTCGTCAGTATCGACCGGGCCGAGGTCAAAATATCCGGCTCTGTCGTTTCTGATGGCAGTCGGATTTCCGTTTTCATCGGTCTTAAAGAGGAAAAACTCAGCCTCCGGGCCGATGTTGACAGTATAACCCAAATCAGCAGCATCACGAAGCACGCGTTTTAGGACACAACGCGGGTCACCCATAAACGGGTTTCCGTGAGTATCATAAACATCGCATATAAGCCTTGCAACCTTACCGCCTTCTTTTATCCAGGGAAGGACACAGAAGGAGTTAAGGTCGGGATGAAGATACATATCCGACTCTTCAACTCTCACAAAGCCCTCGATTGATGAGCCGTCAAACATACATTTGTTATCAAGCGCATGAGCGAGCTGACGTGCAGTGATGGAAATATTCTTCATTGTTCCGAAGATGTCGGTAAACTGCAAGCGAATAAACTGAACGTCTTCTTCCTTTACGATTCTTTCAATATCCTCACGAGTGTAGCTCATTTCATGCCTCCTGATCATATGTTGGATTAATAACTTATTTTACCACGAAAAAGCCTTTCTTGCAAGACTTATATTCAGAGGGAAAAGCGACGCAAACCCTCGATTTAATTCTCTTTTCCGGCGTAAACCGTGTTTTTTGGAAGCGCAGAATCTGCGCGGATCGAAATGCTTGAAAAGCCAAAAAGCTCGCAAAGCCGTTTTTTGTTGTTTTTGTTCACTCCGCTCATGGTGGAAACGCATTTCGGATGGACAAATAGGGTGAGCTTGCCTCCCGAAAGCCCCTTTTTTTCGATGTCGGACTTTGCAAGAGCAAAAAATCTTTCTGCGCGCGCCATCTCTCCGAGCGCAGGGTGGTATGCTCCGCACAGAGCATCCCCCCCCGACAGATCCTCTGTGGGATTTAAGCCGAAGCGAATTATCGGGATGTTTTTTTCTTCAAAAATTTCTATAATCTGAGCACCCAGCTTTGCCACAAGCTCAGGGGTTGCAGGAGAGTATTTCCCCGCTCTCCACAAGTCTTCAAGCGCTGTATCGCGGACTACGACTGTGGGATAAACCCTGACTCCTGCCGGGGAGAGAGCGGCTATTTTCCTTGCTGTGAGAAGGTCCTTTTCATCATCCGAGCCCGGCAGATGCGTCATCATTTGAAGAATCAGCGCAAACCCGAACCGCTTTATAAGTGCTGTCGCGCGTACGGTATCCTCGGCGGTATGGCCTCTTCCTGATTTTAAGAGAACAGACTCATCAAGCGATTGTGCTCCGAGCTCAATCGTGTCAACATTGTATTTTAAAAGAGTTTGCAGAACATCCTCGTTTATGCAGTCAGGGCGCGTAGAAATGCGGATTCCCGAAACTCTGCCGTCTTCTATAAAAGGAGAAACGGCGGAGAGATATTCCTGCATCAAGGAACTTTCAATGGCGGTAAAGCTCCCGCCGTAAAAGGCAATCTGTGCAGGTAAAGTTGCATTTTCAAGAGCATCGGAGATCATTGCCGCAACGGTTGAAGCCTCCGGTGCCTTATCTTTCCCTGCAATTTTCTTCTGATTGCAAAACACACAATCATGAGGGCAACCGACGTGGGGAATAAAAATCGGAATAATAGAGGCCATTATTCAATACCCATGAGCTTTAAGGCTTCGTGCGCGGCCATCTGCTCAGCTTCTTTTTTGCTATGCCCAAGGCCCTTTCCTACCGGGTTTGAGTTAATCAAAACCTCAACCACAAAATTGCGCTCATGATCAGGGCCGCTTGATTCAAGAAGTCTATAGGAAAGTTTTTCACCGTGATTTTTCTGAACAATTTCCTGGAGAGTCGTTTTGTAATCAGTGATTGATTCTTTGCCGTTAATTTCGCGATCAAACACAAATTTTTTTATAAATGAACGCGCTGCCAATTCTCCCGAATCAAGATAAATCGCACCGATTACGGCTTCAAACGCATCGGCAAGGATAGAATCACGCTCTCTCCCGCCACCGCTTTCTTCACCGTGGCCAAGCAGCAGAACGGAGCCGAGGTTTATCTCACGTGCACGCGCACAAAGCGCACCTGTGCAGACAAGAGAGGAGCGCATTTTTGTCATTTCGCCTTCCGGCAGCTGCGGATACTCTTCAAAAAGATAGAGTGCCGTGTTCATTCCAAGGACAGAGTCACCCAAAAATTCAAGCCGCTCATTGTCACGCACGCCTGAAGCTCTGTTCTCGTTTGCATATGAGCTGTGAGTCAGCGCACGAATGAGCAAATCGAGGTTCTTAAAGGTATACCCGATTTGTTTTTGGAAAGCATTAAGTTCTGACATATCGGGAAGCTTACTCATCTGTCTTTTCCTCTTTTTTAATACTT
Organism: Eubacteriales bacterium; assembly: GCA_045649265.1. Lineage (GTDB taxonomy): Bacteria > Bacillota > Clostridia > Oscillospirales > JAAYXM01 > SIG480. The sequence goes on along the minus strand of JAZRPO010000059.1, from coordinate 43,939 downwards.
TGAGATATTTTATCAACCATTTGCGACTCGCAATAAGTCTTCGCCTGTATTATGCAGTTACAGATTGCACTCGCCTTTGACGAGCCGTGAGCCTTTATAACGGGTTTCTGAACTCCTAGAAGAGGTGCACCTCCTGCGTTGTTATAATCAACCTTCTTGCGGAAAACATTTATAGCAGATTTAAGCATAAGGCCGGAGAGCTTGCCGACGAGAGAGGAGTAAAAAATATTTTTGAGCTCTTTTGAAAAGAAAAGCCCGATGCCTTCCATTGTTTTAAGGTAGATGTTTCCTGAAAATCCGTCAGCAACAACAACATCCACCTTGCCGAGAGGCCCGTCACGCCCCTCGATGTTTCCGACAAAGTTTATTTCACCGTTATTATGTGAGGAAAGGAGGAGCTTATATGCCTCCTGATGAAGCGTATCTCCCTTATGCTCCTCAGCGCCGTTGTTCAAAAGTCCTACCCTTGGTGAGGAAATGCCCATCGTATGCTTTGCGTAAAATGAGCCCATAAGAGCGAATTGATAGAGGTACTCCGGAGTACATTCGGCGTTTGCTCCGCTATCTATAAGGAGAGCTGAGCCTGTTGCTGTCGGAGTAATCGGAGCGAGTGCTGCCCGACGGATTCCGCGAATTCTTTTGAGAATGAGAGTTGCCTGAGTGAGAAGCGCGCCGGTGTTCCCGCCTGAAACGAGAGCATCGCCTTCGCCGTTTGCCAGAAGCTTTAGTGCAACGGTCATTGAAGCGTCAGGCTTTGCTTTCATAACAGCCAGAGGGTCGTCATTCATATCGACAACCTGGCTTGCGGCTACAACCGAGATTTTGTTTTTGAATTTGCCCTCGGGGTCAGCTTCCGAAATGAGAGAGGAAAGCTCTTTTTCGTTACCGACAAAAGAAATATCAACATTGAGCGTTTCAAGTGCAAGAAGAGCACCCCGGACAAATTCTACCGCACCGTTATCGCTTCCCATTGTATCAAGTATAATTCTCATACAGTTTCATCCTTCCGTAGTTTTTCGGAAATTGCATCTATTATGTCAAGAGAACGCTTTGCAAGGGCAGCGTTCTTTTCTTTTTTTACACGTATCCGCTCAGTAAGAGGCGGCATGATGCCAAAGGTTATGTTCATAGGCTGAAAATCCCCGACACTTCCTGAGCTTATATATGTTGAGAGTGCGCCTATCGCAGTTTCCTGCGGAAATTTCGGGCAGAAAATTCCAAGCAGCCTGCACGCAAGCGAAAGCCCTGCAAGCAGACCTGAAGAGGCGGATTCAACATACCCCTCGACACCTGTCATTTGTCCTGCAAAATAAAGCATATCATCTTGCTTTGCGGAATAGTCGCAATTTAAAAGACTGGGAGATTTGATATATGTATTTCTGTGCATAACCCCATATCTGACAAATTCCGCATTCCGAAGCGCAGGAATCATGGAGAAAACTCTTTTTTGCTCGCCGAATTTAAGGTGAGTCTGAAAGCCTACCAGATTATAAAGCGTTCCCTCACGGTTGTCACGGCGAAGCTGGACAACTGCATAGGGAGTAACCCCTGTTTTCGGGTCGCGCAGGCCGACGGGCTTCAAGGGGCCGAAACGAAGAGTTTCAAAGCCGCGCTTTGCCATAACCTCAACCGGCATACATCCTTCAAAAACATTCGAGTCTTCAAAACCGTGAATCTCGGCACACTCAGCAGCAACAAGAGCTTCAATAAAAGCCTTGTATTCCGCCTCTGACAAAGGGCAGTTGATATAGTCTGCGCTTCCCTTGTCATAGCGGGATTTAAAGTAAGCACTTTGCATATCTATGCTCTCAAAGGTAACAATCGGAGCTGCTGCATCAAAGAACCCGAGAAACTCATCTCCGCCGAGACTCTCCCTGACAGACGAGGCAAGCGGCTCCTGCGTAAGCGGCCCTGTTGCGACAATGAGCGGACGTGCTTCGGGAAGCTTTTCAATTTCACCGGTTTTGACGGTTATATGATCGTGGTTTTTGATTTTTTCTGTAATATAGCTGGAAAACCTGTCTCTGTCAACAGCGAGCGCCCCGCCTGCTTCGACGCGGGTAGAATCTGCGGCTTGCATAATGAGAGAATCAAGTCTCCGCATTTCCTCTTTGAGAAGCCCTACTGCATTTTCAATATTAGCTGCGCGAAGAGAGTTTGAGCAGACAAGCTCTGCAAAGCCGGATGATTTGTGAGCAGGGGTCATTTTATCTGGCTTCATTTCAAAAAGGGTAACGTCAATACCTCTTTTTGCAAGCTGCCACGCAGCTTCACAGCCTGCAAGCCCCGCTCCTATAACATATGCACTACTCACTCTTTTTCTTCTCCGTGCTCTTTTTTGAGGTTGTTTTCTTTGAGGAGCCTTTTTTTGTTGTTTCTTTGGAAGGCTTCTTTTCGGTTTTTTCCTGCTGCGGTTCATATTTTTCACACTGCGGATTTGCGCAGAACATTTTTTTAGATCCGCGCCCTGACCTCTTGTAAAGTGTTTTTCCGCATACCTCGCATTTTTCCTTCTGAGGAACATTCCATGTCATAAACGTACATTCAGGGAACTTTTCACAGCCATAGTACCAATATCCGTTTTTGGATTTCTTTTTGAGAATCGTGCCACCGCATTCAGGACATTCGCCGGGAGTAGTTTCAACTATGGCTTTTGTGTTCTTGCAATCGGGAAATCCCGGGCATGCAAGGAACTTGCCAAAACGTCCTGATTTAATAACCATATTTTTTCCGCAAAGCTCACAGACAACATCCGTTACTTCCTCGGGGACCTTCAAACGCTTTCCTTCAAGAGCAACCTCAGCATCTTTAAGCTCCTTGGCAAAGGGAGCGTAGAAATCTTCAAGGGTTTTCTTCCAATCCTTGTTTCCGGCTTCAATTTCATCAAGCTGCTCCTCCATGTGAGCCGTAAATTCAACGTCTATTATATCTGAGAACTGCTCAACCATAAGTCCGTTTACGACCTCTCCGAGCGGAGTGGGTTTTAAGCTCTTTCCGTCTTTGATAATGTATTCGCGGTCGAGAATCGTAGAAATTGTCGGTGCATACGTGCTCGGGCGACCTACGCCTTTTTCTTCAAGAGCTTTGATAAGGCTGCCGTCTGTATACCGGACGGGAGGAGAAGTGAAATGCTGCTCACTTTTCTCACCGTTAAAGATAAGCTTTTCATTTTCTGAAAGCTCCGGCAAGGAGTTTTCCTCGGCATCCTCCGTCTCTGCTGCCATGTCGGAGTATACCGCAGTATAGCCCTTAAAAGCAATTTTAGAGCTTGATGCACGGAACATATATTCATTAGCCTTTATATCAACACTTACCGTATCATATATAGCGCTTTCCATCTGACATGCGACAAAACGGGACCAGATTATGCGATAGAGCTTGAACTGGTCTGAGGAGAGATTCTTTTTGAGCTTTTCAGGAGTGAGGTCAACGTATGCAGGGCGAATTGCTTCGTGAGCATCCTGCGCGCTTTTTTTCGTTTTGAAAACTCTTTGAGATTTCGGGCAGAAGTTGTCGCCGTAGGTGGACTTGATGAAGTTTCTGACTGAGAAAATAGCCTCATCTGCAAGCCTTAAAGAGTCAGTTCTCATATAGGTAATAAGACCTGTAAGGCCCATTCCGTCAACCTCAATACCCTCGTAGAGCTGCTGGGCAATAGCCATTGTGCGGCTGGGGGACATACCAAACCGGCGCGAAGCCTCTTGTTGAAGAGTTGATGTGATAAACGGCGGAACGGGAGAACGCTTTTTCTGTGTACGGTTTATGGATTTTACAAGAAATTCTGCATTTTTAATGCTCTCGATAATTGCGTTTGTTTCCTCCGCAGATGCCGGCTCAAATTTCTTTTTCTCCGTACCGTAGAATTTTGCAGTAAAGCTGCCTGAGTTGGGAGCAATTCGTGAAAAGCTTGCATCAATAGTCCAGAATTCGCGCGGAATAAAATCGCGGATTTCGTTTTCTCTGTCAATTACAAGTCGCGTTGCAACGGATTGAACGCGGCCTGCCGAAAGGCCGTATCTGACCTTTTTCCAGAGAAGCGGCGAGAGCTTATAGCCGACGATTCTGTCAAGAAGCCGGCGCGCCTGCTGTGCGTTTACAAGGTTTTCGTCTATATCACGAGGATGTTTTATACCCTCGACAATTGCGTTTTTGGTAATCTCATTAAATGTAACTCGTTTTGTTTTCTTCTCGTCAAGGTTAAGGAGTTCTTTTAAATGCCATGAAATTGCTTCACCCTCGCGGTCAGGGTCAGTAGCGAGGTAGATAGCATCGCTCTCTTCAGCGAGCGCACGAAGCTCGCGGATAAGAGCACTCTTTCCGCGTATTACAAGATATTTGGGCACAAAGCCACTGTCAATATCTATTCCCAAATCACTTTTGGGAAGGTCGCGCAGGTGGCCCATGGAGGCCTTGACCGTATATTTACTTCCAAGATGCTTGCCGATTGTTTTAACCTTGGTTGGCGACTCCACTATTACAAGATATGACATATGAAGAAACTCCTTTTAATTATTCTTGATTTCAAAACGGCTTCCAGGAAGCTGCTTGATGCTTCCGCGTATTTCGAGGAGAGTGAGAAGCGAGAGAGCCTTCGCCATTGGCATATTGGCTTCATGGGATATCTCATCTGTTCTCATGCTGCCTTTGGAGATTGCTTTGAGGATTGCCTGTTCATCCGGAGAATGAGCAGAGAGAAAAGTATCGGTAAGAACACACTCGCTTTCCTGCTTTGTAGGGGGTGTGTCGGATGCGCGAGCAGTGTTGACATTTAAGTTGATTTTGTGTGAATAAAGGCTTGCATATTCCAAAAGAACATCTCTGCCCGACATAACAGGGATTGCCCCTTCTCTTATGAGCGAATTTGAACCTGCTGCTAAGGCTTCAAAAATTCCGGAAGGAACGGCAAAAACATCTCTGTTCTGTTCCAGAGCAAGCCTTGCGGTGATAAGAGCTCCGCTTTTTTGCGGTGCCTCAATCACAACCGTACCAAGAGCTATTCCGCTAAGAATTCTGTTGCGTACGGGGAAATTCATTTTATCGGGTTTGGTTTTTGGCGGATACTCAGAAATAAGAGTGCCGAGCGTCTGAACCCTTTTCATAAGCTCTCTGTTTTCACGGGGATAGCAGATGTCAAGCCCACAGCCGAGAACGCCGATGACATAGCCTTTGGCGTCAAGAGCTGATGACATAGCTATTCCGTCAATTCCTCGAGCCATTCCGCTTACAATGACGCCGTGCATTTCGGCGATTTCAGAGGAAAGCTTCCTTGCTGCATGCTGGCCTTGGGCTGAGGCCTTGCGAGTTCCGACCACTGCGACTAAAACCTCATCGTCAACAGACAGAGGCTTGCCCTTTGCATAGAGAAGAATCGGCGCATCGGGAATTTCAAGAAGCCTTTGAGGATATTCGGGCGATGTGCGAGGAATTATTCTGATTCCCGCCCTTTCGCAGTCGGATATGATTTTTCTCGCTCTGTCAAGATTTTTGCAGGTAAGCGCAGAAAGCTCCTTTTCGGTAAGAGAGACGCCGCAGCCTGCAAGAGCTTCGCGGTCTGCCGCGAAAATTTCAGAAACATCGGAAAAGTATGAAAGCAGAAAGGAGGGTTTCCGGCTTCCTTTGTACAAGGACTCCGAAAACCATACCCACTTTTCCATGTTAATCATTCTGCCCACTCATTTCATACATAAATATTGCAGCAGCAACTGATGCGTTGAGAGATTCTGCCGCACCTGTCATCGGGATTATGATACTTCCGTCACAAAGGGCAGAAATCTCCGGCCGAACGCCCTTTCCTTCATTTCCGATGACAACAAAGGCATCGGTTATATCGCATTCAGAGAGCGAAATTACATTTCCGTAAAGTTCGGAGCAATATATTTTCTTCCCCTTACTGCGAAGCTCAGGAATGAGCTTTTCAAAATCAGCCTGTATTATCGGAACTCGGAAAACAGAGCCCATTGCAGAACGGATTGTTTTCGGGTTATAAACATCGGCTGTTCCGTCACAGAAAACCGCGTCAATCCCGAAAGCATCCGCCGTGCGGATAATAGTTCCTATATTTCCGGTGTCCTGGAGTCTGTCAAGCATAATTGCGCGAGAAATGCTTTTGGGGCTTGCCTGCTTTATTCGGCAGGAAAAAATAACGTCTTGTGCGCTTTTGAGTGTTGTGACGCTTTCAAGAAGGTCTGCCGGTGCGACATACAAATCTGCCCCCGGAACATCGGGGAGGCGCGCTACAAAGCTCTCGCTTGTCAGAATTGTTGTTATTTCAACGTTTTCGGAGATTGCCTCATACAGAAGCTTTTCACCGTCACACACAAATTCACCGTATTGCCTGCGGGCCTCGCGGTCTTTTGAGAGTGCACGGAGTTTTTTTACCGTCGGATTTTGCCGACTTTTGATTTCCTGCATCAGCTCTCGCTACGAAGCTTGTTGATATCGTCATTTTCGCCGATAACAATAAGAACGTCACCCTCGCGAATAAGATATGCAGCTGTGGGAGAAACGGTCAGGTCGCGGGCAGACTTGTCGCGTGCGGCGATTACGTTCAAGCCGTATTCTCCTCGGATGTTAAGCTGAGCAAGGGTTTTGCCAAACCATTGTGACGGAGCTTCTATTTCAACTATGCTATGTGCATCCGAAAGCTCAATGAAATCTATTATGTTCTTCGCCGAAAGCTGTTGAGCAAGGCGCTTTCCCATATCGCGCTCCGGAAAGACCGTAGTATCTGCGCCGATTCGTTCAAGAACCTTCATGTGAAGAAGGCTCTGAGCTTTTGAAACAACTTTTTTTACGCCCAATTCTTTGAGCATAATTGTTATAAGAACGCTGTCTTCAATATCGTCTGCCATAGCAACGACGGCAACATCAAAATTACGCACTCCGAGAGAGTTCATAACGTTTTCGTCTTTCGCATCGCCGATTACCGCATGTGTAACGCGGTCGGCAAGCGGAGAGACACGCTCCTCGGATTTATCAATTATCAGAACATCATGGCCGAGGTTTGAAAGCTCCAATGCGAGAGAAGATCCGAAGCGGCCCATACCTATTATAAGAAAAGAATCCATATTATTACCTCCAAATTACTAACCGATTATAAGCTTGCCCTCAGTATAGCTGATTTTTGATGGCTTCCTCTTTGCAACAAGCGCAATACTGAGTGTAAGCAAGCCGACGCGGCCAAAGTACATAAGAAGAATAAGTGTAATTTGTGAAAAGGTGTTGAGTGATGCGGTTATGCCCGTGCTGATCCCGGTTGTTGAAAAGGCGGATACGCTCTCAAACATCGCATTTATCATATTGATGTTGTTTGTAAGAGCGATTATGATTGCTACAACAGCCGTGAGGAATGCGGCAACAATCATGACCGTGACAGCCTTGAAAACTGTTTGCGGCGGGATTCTGCGTTCAAATGCCGTGACTTCGGCCCGACCTCTCATTACAGAAAATGCTGTAAGAACGAGGACCGCAAGTGTTACGGTTTTAATTCCGCCGGCAGTAGAGCCCGGAGAACCACCGATGAACATAAGGAATGTTGAAAGAACTTTGGATGAGGTGGTCATGCCCTGCTGAGAGATTGTAAAGAAGCCCGCAGTTCTTGTTGTGGAGGACTGGAAGAGAGCCGCCATAAGCTTCTGCCAGAAAGGAAGGCTTCCGATTGTGTTTTCGTTTCCATACTCAAAGAGAAGGAACAAGGCTGTTCCTGACAAAATAAGCACCGACGTGGTGATAAGCACAAGCTTTGTGTGAAGGCTGAAGCTCCTCACAGACTGTCGGTTCAGGACATCCTCCCAGACAAAGAAGCCGAGACCGCCGAGAATCATAAGCGAGATGACTGTCAGGCATACGACGGGGTCAGCAATGTATTTGCTGAAGCTTCCGATATGCTCGGAAGAGACCCCGATAATATCAAAGCCTGCGTTGCAGAAGGCGGAAACTGAATGAAAGACACTTTTGAAGAGGCCTTCTCCAAAGCCGTATTCCGGAATAAATCTTGTCGCAAGGAGGAGAGCACCTATTCCCTCAAAAAGAAATGTACGCAGGAGAATGTGCTGAGTCAGCCTGACGATTCCTGAAATTTCGTTAATCGAAAAGGCCTGAGTCATTATAAGCCTTTCGCGGAGAGAAATTCTTCTGTGGAGAACGAGTGAAAAAACAGTAGCAAACGCCATGAAACCCAAGCCTCCGCATTGAATAAGCAGGAGAATAACAATCTGCCCGAAGCGTGACCAATACGAGAGAGTATCAACCACGGTAAGTCCGGTTACGCAGGTCGCGCTGGTCGAAGTAAACAGCGCTGTAACAAAGCTTGTGTAACATGAGTTTGCAGATGATATCGGCAGCATCAGGAGAAAAGCTCCAATAAGAATAATGACAAGGAAAATCAGAAGGATACTCTTTGTCGGGCTGACTTTTCTTTCAGGATGAACTGCTGATTCCTGTTTAGAAAAAAGACCCATTATAATCAGCCTCCGGCAAGAATGCCCGCAAGCACGCGGGTTGAATTTTCGTATTTCTCCAGTATTCTCTCGTTTTTAAGGCGAGAAGTGTTTTTGACCTTTATTGCGGCATATATTCCGTTGTTATGATGAATGTTAAGGTCCTTAAAAAAAGCGGTAGTATCAACGCGGACGAAAAACTCGTTATCACTTTTTATTCCAAGGTTAGAAAGAGGCTCGAACGCACCTTGTTCTGCATACCACTTTATGTATTTTTCATCTAAAAAGAAAAGGAGAATTTCGTCGTCAGCCATGCTGATAGCTATTTTATCTATGCTTGCACGAGTGAATTCATCCATAACGAGAGCCTGATCGCCCGTTCCCATAATGCTCTGAGTGCAGAGCATCTGCCTTCCGATGGCCGGAGTTTCATCCTCCCCGGCATCGATGAAGGGAAGCATTTTATCTGACAGAGCCTGCATCGCTTCGCTTTCTGCAAAAACAGCTCCTGCAAGAATGTAATCCAAATCGTTATGCTCGCGGAAGAAAATATCAGAAATGAGCATGCAGACCAAAACAATTAAGACAATGGCAATAAATGTTGCGATTTTAAAATGATACCAGTATACATTTTTGAACCAGTAACGGAATTTTTCACCAAAGGTGGCAGACTCCATAAAGCTGCCCGGTTTAAAAACTGCAAAAATGTCTCTCGAATCCTTGCTTTTTTGCATAATTTACTCCTTCTCGGACTTCATCGTTGGGAAGAGGAGAACATCTCTTATTGCCGCACTGTCGGTAAAGAGCATACACATACGGTCAATTCCGTAGCCTATGCCGCCTGTGGGAGGCATACCGATTTCAAGAGCATTAAGAAAGTCTTCATCAGTTGTGTTTGCTTCTTCGTTGCCCTGAGAAAGCTGTTTTTCCTGGTCCTTGAAGCGCTCACGCTGGTCGATGGGGTCGTTGAGCTCGGAATATGCATTACACATTTCCCAACCATTCATAAACATCTCAAAACGCTCAACATAGTTTGGATCCTCCGGCTTTTTCTTCGTGAGCGGAGAAATTTCAATCGGGTGGTCCATAACGAAGATGGGCTGGATAAGATGCTCCTCTACAAACTCCTCAAAGAAGAGATTTAAGATGTCACCCTTCTTGTGCCTTTTTTCAAAATCAACGTGCTTTTCCTTTGCGATGGCCTTTGCTTCGTCATCCGAGTGAATTTCGTTAAAATCAACACCGGAATATTTCTTTACAGCATCAACCATGGTTATTCTTTCAAAAGGCTTGCTAAGGTCTATTTCGACTCCGTTATAGACGATTGTTGTAGTTCCGAGAACTTCGTTTGCAACGTGGCGGAACATATTTTCGGTAAGGTCCATCATACCGTGATAGTCGGTATATGCCTGATAAAGCTCCATGAGCGTAAACTCAGGGTTGTGGCGCGTGTCAAGACCTTCGTTCCGGAAGACTCTGCCGATTTCATACACCTTTTCAAGACCGCCGACTATGAGGCGTTTGAGATAAAGCTCAAGAGAAATGCGAAGCTTGAAATCCTCGTTCAAGGCGTTGAAATGGGTTTCAAACGGACGGGCTGCTGCGCCTCCCGCATTTGAAACGAGCATAGGAGTTTCAACCTCTATAAAGCCTTGCGAGTCGAGATAACGGCGGATTGAGCTGATGATTTTAGAGCGTTTTATGAACGTGTCACGTACCTCTGGATTTACGATAAGGTCAACATATCTCTGACGATAGCGAATATCTGTATTTGTGAGACCGTGGTATTTTTCCGGAAGCGGCTTCAAGGATTTTGAAAGAAGCGTGATTTCGGAGCAATGAATTGAAATCTCTCCGGTTTTTGTGCGGAAAACAGTTCCGACGGCACCGACAATATCACCTATATCAAATTTCTTGAACTTTGCAAAGGAATCCTCGCCGACATCATCTATGCGGACATAAATCTGGATTTTTCCTTCAAGGTCCTGGATGTCGCAGAAGGAGGCTTTTCCCATGCCACGGCGGCTCATCATACGGCCTGCAATGCTTACGGTTTTGCCTTCCAGCTCGTCAAAGCTGTCTTTGATTTCCGTTGAATGATGAGTCTGGTCATATTTAACTATTTCAAACGGGTTCTCGCCGTCTGCACACAGATTTGCGAGCTTGTCCCTGCGAATTCTGAGAATTTCGCTCAGATCTTCAACGGGAGCTTCCTGTGTTCTCTTTTCTTCAGTTGCCATTTTAAATTTCCTCCACTTTAATGAACCATTGGCGGTCACAATTTATGCGTCCGCCAAAAAAATCAGTTTCCAATCTCAATTATTTTATATTCAATGATACCGCACGGCGCTTCGACACCGACAATATCTCCGACGCTTTTTCCAAGGAGTGCGCGTCCGAATGGAGACTCGTCCGAAATCCTGCCCTTGTACGGGTCTGCTTCCTGAGAGCCGACAAGCCAATATTCCTCATTTGATCCGTCAGACATATCGCAAACCGTAACATGGGAGCCGGTATGAACCTCGTCGGTATTTGATGTAATTTCGATAATTTCAGCATTTGCTATGATGTTTTCAATCTCAGCTTTTCTTGAAAAGAGACGGCCCTGCTCGTTTTTGGCCTCTTCATACTCGCTGTTTTCGGAAAGGTCTCCGAAAGAGCGGGCTTCCTTAATAAGCTCCGCAACCTCGTTCTCTCTGACATTTTTTAAGTAGTTGAGCTCGTCGCGGAGCTCCTGTAGTCGTTCTTTTGTGAGTTTATAAGTTTTCGCCATTTCCAATCCCTCTTCTTCCTATCATAATAAAAGCATTTTTCATATAATCTACTATATAAAAAGGAAGCAATACTTTGCAATGTATCATATTATAGATATCAAAATGTAAATTGTCAAGTAAAGCTTTTAAAATTTAGCAGTTTTGTTCTGTTAAAAGTTCTGTTTTTATCTCAGAATTCCCCAAAATTCCGCAAAATTGAAGAATTTGTGCAAGTGCGGGCCGTGTTGCCGGCGCAATATCCGAGAAGGCTGTCTCCGGGAACGAAATCGAAAAATCGGAGAAGGAGAGTGACACGTCTCGGAAACAAAGAAAATTTCTCTTGTCGCAAGGATAGATGCAGACAGCTTCTTTTGGGGGAGAAGCCTTTATTACAGCTCCGCACATATCTGCACAAGCATCATAAACTGCATCAAAATCGGCACAGGAAACAAAAACGTCGTTTGTTTCTTCAAGAAGCCGCAAAGCAATTTTCGTTACGGTAAAAAAACCGCCGCCGCAAATATAAAAGCATTTTGGAGTTTTATACTGCTTCGCAAAGGAAAGGGCCATTTCGGCTATTGCCGGAGAAAAACACTCGTCTGCGGAAACTGTTGAGATTCCTGCTTGCTGAAGGTGATGAGAGTATAAGCAATCCTCCGGAAGTGCTGCAAAGGAAATTTTGAGCAGCTGCAGCTTTTTTATGAGTTTCAGTCTTTTCCTGCGGGAAATCCGTGGGGAAAGAAAAACCGTGTATATTTCAGCACCACGAAAGCAACCGTGAAAAAGAATTTCAAACCCTTTTCGGCTTTTTTCCTCATCAATATTAACAACGCATATCCGCAAAAGCGCCACCTCACGAAACGGAAAGTTATGTCTATATTATGATATTAACTTCTCTTGCGAATATTACATGCGAATGTATATTTTTATTGAGCTTCCGTCGGTTGTTTTTTAGCGGCAACCTTTTCGTTGATAATCTTCATTGCCTCCTGAAGCTGGCGGTCTGAAGCTACGGTCAGAAGATAAAAATTCTTTTTCTCTTCATCGGTAAGCTCAATGAGCCTGTCGGGGACGATGCCGCCCGAGTCAGCAAGGCTTTTTCCTGTGCCGGTATAATACTTGCTGACGGAAAGCACAAGCCCTGAGCCGTCTTTCAGCGGAATATTGTTTTGTGCAACTCCCTTTCCCGTTGTAGGTTCGCCCACTATGTCGGCTTTGCCTGCCTCGCGGAGCGCCTCTGCAAAAAATTCTGCCGCGCTTATGGAATATTCGTTTGTAATAACAACCATTGGAAGTTCAAGCTCATTTTTGTCGGAGGGGTACGTTGTTACCTTTCCGTTTTTGTCCTCTTCGCGGATTATCGTTCCTTCCGGAAGAAGGGGATCAAGCGTATTAACCAGAACTGTCAAAGAGCCTCCGGGATTGTTTCTGACATCAAAAACAACTCCCGTAACATTAGCCTTTTTAAGCTGGTCAAGGGCTTTTGCAGCGTCCTTATCAACATTTGTATCAAAGGTAGATATTTTAACATAACCGATATTGCCGTCAAGAATTTTCGAGCTCACATTCGGAATGTCAAACTCACGGCGGGTAATGCTCATGTTTATCGGAGCATCAACACCATCACGCTCAATGACAATGGAAACTGGCGTGTCAACCGCACCGGTGACACTTTTAACGGCGGCATCGTAGCCGATATCTGAAACCTTCTTGCCGTCAACGCTGACAATTCTGTCGCGCGGGGCAATTTTTGCATATTCGGCGGGCGAGCCCTCAAAAACATCAAGCACCAGGATAGCCTCATTTTTTTCATCATAAGTGGTGTTCACTCCGATGCCGACCATCTTGCTGTTGAGTGATGCAAGGACTGATGAAAACTGGTCAGGCGTGAGATAACGTGACCATGGGTCGCCGAGCATTGCAACCATTCCGGCGAGTGCTCCGTCTGTGAGCTTGTTCTCATCAAAGTCGTTCACATAGTATTTGTCAATATAGCTTCTGACCTCTGCAATTCGAGCATATTGCGTTTCTTTTTCTGAAAGGTCCGCAAGCTTTGCGTTATACTCACGCTCTGCAGCATAGAGTGCGATGCAATATGTGAGGGCTGCGGTGAGAAGCATGAGAGCAACAGTTGTCATAAAATGCTTTTTTCTCATATGTTCCTCCTAAGTAAAAAGTGTCTGGGGCGATGTCTTCATCGCCCCACTACAATTTTTGCTGCTATTTTTTAAAATAGTTCATCGGATTTGTGTGTTTTCCGTTTATAAGAATTTCAAAGTGTAGATGCGGGCCTGTCGAGTATCCGGTTGAGCCGACAAGACCGATTACATCGCCCTTAACTACCTTTGCGCCCTTCTTGGCGATAATCTTGCTCATATGTGCATACAGCGTGGATTTTCCGCCGCCGTGGTCAATAACAACGTAATTCCCGTACCCCTTGCTGGACCAGCCTGCAACGATAACGGTTCCGCTGTTTGCGGCAAAGATGTTGCTGCCCATGCTGGCTCCGATGTCAACGCCGGTATGCATGGATGACTTTTTCGTTATCGGATCTTTTCGGGTTCCGTAATACGACGTGATTCTTGTAGCTGCTGTCGGCCAACGGAACTCACCGCCGACATATGTAGATGAGCCGGAGGAAGAAAGCAGGCTTTGAAGCTCAGCTCGGGCGGCATCCATAGCTCTTTCTGCCTCATTGAAAGCCTTTTCATATTGTGCGGCCTCTACATTAAGAGATTTTATGAGATTGTTAGCGGAAGTATACTGTGATTCGAGAGAGTTCTGCTTTTCAACAAGGTTTTTTCTGGCGTTCGCCTGCGCTGTGCGCGCCTCGTCAATCTCTGTTTTTTTTGCTTCGATGCTTGCTCTCGTCTCGGCGAGGGAACGCATGAGCTTCTTATCTCCCTCAACAATGTCACCGATAAGCTCGGTGCGGGTAAGCATATCCGAGAAGCTGTCTGCTGAGAGGATTATGCCCAGCATGGATGCCGAGCCTTCCTCCTCCATAATTCGAACGCGTTTGAGAAAATCCTCATTCTCGGTCTGCTCTTTTTTCTGTGCCTCCGAAAGCTCAGCTGAAACGGTTGTAAGTTGGACATCAAGAGCTTTAATAAGCTCGTTTATTGTGTCTATTTCCTGCTCGGTGACATTAATCTGCTTGTCAAGAGCGGCTTTTTTTGTCATGGTTGATTGTTTTTTTGATTGTATCTGTTTAAGCTCTTTCTGAATCTTGCTTTTTTCATTTGCGAGATTTGCGAGCTTATTATTCAAGCTGGAAACTGTCTGAGCAGCATCCGCACGGGCAACAAATTGAGCAAACATGGAAAAAACAAGCAGGAAGACAAGAAGGATTGCGATAAGTGCAGAAGTGATGCGCACGGACTTTTTACCCAAACAAAACACCTCCTTATACTTTCAAGAATTTTCGAAGGGTTATGGCGCTTCCGACTCCACCGACAAGGACACCTGTGCCGAAGAAGGTAAGAACAAGATAACCTACGCATTCTCCGAAGGGGATTGTCGGAATAAAGCTTATTCCCGAGAGGGCGCCTGCGACAATATATTCGTAAACTCCCCATTGAAGGAAGATTGCAATAAGGGCGCCTGCAATTCCTATGAGAACCCCCTCAATTACAAATGGTAAACGTATGAAGCCGTTGGTAGCTCCAATCATTTTCATTATGGCAATCTCCTCGCGCCTGTTAAATATAGTGAGATTTACTGTATTTGAAATTATAAAGACGGATACGAGAACGAGAATGAGGATAAGCGCTGTGCAAACTATGGTAACAACGTCTCGCACCTGAATGATTTTATCTGATATATCACTCCGGGCAGAAACCTTTGCGATGCCCGTGATTTCTTTGAGCGCATCCGAAACCTTCTGCGTGTCCTCAATTTTGTGCAGGGTGACTGTGTAGCGGTCACGAAGCGGGTTGCGCTCGTCAAGACCGTCAAGAAGCTCGCTTTCATCGCCGAAATCTTCTTTAAAATTTTCAAGAGCTTCCTGCTTTGTCATAAATTCGGCTGAGGCAATCTCAGGAATTGCGAGGACATCTCTTTCAAGAGCCCGGGAAGCCTCTTCGGAATATGAATCGTCAACAAAGGCGACAATCTTGTTTTTGCTTTCAACATCGGCAAGAAGGCGGTCAATGTTTGCGGCGAGGAGGGAGAAGCTGCCCATGAGAAGAAGACATGAAGTAATAACGCTCATCGCAGCCAAACTCATAAGCCGATGAGAAAAAATACTATGAATTCCTTCGCGTAAAAAGTAAGATATATTATAAAGTCTCATTTTTGATAATACCCACCTGTTTTATCGCTTATAATCCGACCGCAGTCAATTGTTATAACTCGCTTGACAAACTCATCGACAAGCTCGCGTTCGTGAGTGACAACCAATACGGTGGTTCCAAGCTCATTTATCTTTTCCAAAAGGCTCATTATTTCTATCGACATTTTGGGGTCAAGGTTACCTGTCGGCTCATCAGCAATAATCATCTTCGGATTATTTACGATGGCACGGGCAACTGCAACCCTCTGCCTTTCTCCGCCGGAAAGCTCATCGGGGAGGCATTTTGCCTTGTGTTCAAGGCCGACAAGATTCAACACATATGGCACGCGGCTTTTTATTGTACGGGGAGATGCACCGACTGCCCGCATTGCAAAAGCAACGTTTTCATAAACTGTTTTTTTATCAATAAGACGAAAGTCCTGAAAAACGACCCCGACTGTCCTGCGGAGCTCCGGAATTTTAGAGGGCTTTATACGGTTTAAGTTAAACCCATTTACAATGCCTCGGCCTGAGGTCATCTGAACTTCGGATGTAAGTATCTTAACAATGGTTGATTTGCCCGATGCGGAAGAGCCGACAAGAAAAACAAACTCTCCGTCATCTATTTTGAGATTGATGCCTGCAAGAGCCGGAGTTCCGTTTTCATAAACCTTACAGACATCCAGAAGCCTAACCATATTTCACAATCCTTTCCGTGTGAAGCACACAACCAAGCTTAAAAAGTTGACCTTTGCGAAGAAAGGTATTTCTTTACCATAAGCGCAACTCTGAAAATAATAGCATCGTCAAACTCGCGAAGGTCAAGACCTGTTATTTTCTTTATTTTTTCAAGTCTGTAGACCAGGGTGTTTCTGTGGACAAAAAGATTTCTTGATGTTTCCGATACGTTGAGGTTATTCTCGAAAAACTTCTGTATGGTCATGAGCGTTTCGGAATCAAGAGCTTCGAGAGAATTGTCGTGGAACACCTCGGATAAGAACATTTCGCAGAGTGTCGTGGGTAGCTGATAAATAAGACGCCCGATTCCGAGATTTTCGTAGCTCATGATTTCGCGTTCCGTATCGAACATTTTTCCGACATTGATTGCCGATTGAGCCTCTTTATAAGAAACAGCAAGGTCTTTGAGAGCAAAAGCCACGGTGCCTATGCCGATTTCCGTTTTTGTGAGGAGCTCTGATTTTAAGGTGTCACGGACAGCCTCGGCTATTTTTATAAAATCCTGTGATTTATCGGAAGGAGAAACCTCATGCACAAGTGCAATTTCGTTTTCGCTTATGCTTATTACAAAATCCTTCTGCTTGTCGGGGAACATATTGGAAACAACATCAAGTGCTGCCGTATCGCAATGCTCTGTCTGACGGATGAGAAATACAATATGTGGGATTTCCTGAGGCATACGAAGCTCGTTTGCCTTCATGTAAATATCCCCTGAAAGAATATTATCAAGAATTATGTTTTTGACGAAGGTTGTGCGGTCGTGCTTTTCGTCATAATACTTTTTGGCATTACCAACGGCGAGAGAAGCCATAATTGCGAGGCTTTTTGCCTGCTCATCTTCACCCTCAACAAAGACTACGTATTCAAAACGGGCTCCGGGAGTTGCGATGGGCTTGTATGTACATCCGTCAAATACAAGATACGAGCCGATCATTTCCTCAAGCGCATTTATTGCACCATCGTGCACAGAACCTTTCATAGAAGTGTCTGTGCAGGCGCAGACGACACCCGAAACGTTTATGACACCGACTGTGCGGTCGGTTGCCTCCTTCATTTGAAGGATGGTATTTTGAAGCATTGCCCAAGCCATAACAAATCCACCTTTAACAGAGTTGCGTTTTTTCATTATTGAAAAAACGCATTGTAACGACACTACATCAATTTATATTGTACCAAATAATATAGGCAAAATCAATGAATTTTCTGTAAAAACCTCTAATTTTCTTGCATCAGAAAAAGCAAGTCTTGTGATATTTGCTCATATAAAGCATCGAGTGAAGGAAAAGCTCTTTCCTCACGGATGAATTTTACAAATTCCGTTTTCATCAGTTTTCCGTAAAGATTTTCGGAGAATGACGGGATATGAGTCTCGGCAACGACTTCGCTTTCCTCACACACCGTCGGGCGGACACCTATATTTGTTATTGATTTATAGGTTTTTCCGTCAATCGTGACGCGTGAAGCATAAACTCCGCGCTTTGGAAGCCCTATGGCTTTGTCAAAATGCTGATTTGCAGTTGCAAACCCGATCGAAGCCCCCAAAGCTTGTCCGTGGACGACCGGGGAAATCGTGCAGTGGTGATGGCCGAGAAGCCGAGAGGAGGTTTCCATATCACCTGCCTCAATCAGCTTCCGAATGCGCGAGGAGTTTACAGCCTCACCGTCACACTCTACCACATCAACAATTTCGCAGCCCATGTTGTTTTTGCGGCACAACTCCCGCAGAGTTGAAACATCTCCCGAGCCGTTTTTACCAAAGCGGAAATCATAACCCGCAATGACATGCTCGCAGGAAAGCTCTGATATAAGAATTTTATCAAAAAAATCTTCGCAGGAAAGAGATGCATATTCAATCGTAAAATCTTTAATCACAATATCTGAAATTCCGTACAGTTCCGAGATGAGAGAAGCTCGCTCGGATGTTGTATTGATAAGAGGAACCCTCTTTGGTGAAAGAATTTCGGAAGGATGCGAAGAATAGGTCATAACACATGGAAAAAGCCCGCGCTCCTGCGCAATTTGCTTTGTTTTGTTAAATAGCGCACCGTGACCAATATGTACACCGTCAAAAAAACCAAGTGCAATAGCTCTTTTCATTTCAGTCCACCTCAAAAAAGCTTTTTATGGTATGAAGCTCGCCGTGCTCTCCGCCCATTGCAAGCATCAAAAAATCCCCGCTTTCGTTATAAACACGGAAAGTCTTGCCCGGCTCTGCATTGTATGGAACATCGGCTCCACATCTACATTTTTTCTCGCCGATTGCATCTATTGTAACAGCTTGATATTCCGAAAACATAAAATCAACGGGGAGAACAGATGGGCAAGCCTCGATTTCATCTATTGTGCGCGCCGATGAAATTTCAAAAATCCCGGATTTTGTTCTGCGAAGTGATGTCATGCAAGCTCCGCAGCCAAGTGCATTTCCAATATCATAAATGAGAGTTCTTATGTATGTGCCCTTTGAACAGGCGACGGAAAGCTCATAGTCCTTTTCCGAAATGTTGCGGGCGGAAATGGAGGAAATTTGAATTTTGCGCGCCTTTCTTTCAACCTCTTTTCCGGCACGGGCAAGCTTGTAGAGCGGGACACCGTCAATTTTAATTGCAGAATACATCGGCGGGGTCTGAAAAAGCTCCCCCTCAAATTGCTTGCAGGCGGAAAGCACATCCTCCGGCGAAGCGGAAACAGCTTTTTCTGAGATGATATTTCCCGTGATATCCTGAGTATCGGTTTCAAGCCCGAGCCTCATTGTTGCAATATATTCCTTTTCATCACAAAGGGCAAATTCGCAAGCTCTTGTTGCTCTGCCTACAAAAACGGGGAGAACCCCTGTTGCAAGCGGGTCAAGAGTACCGGAATGCCCGACACGCCGTGTTTTAAAAATGCGCCGCATCCGTGAGACAACGTCGTGAGACGTAAGCCCTTCGGGCTTGTCAACAATTACGATTCCGTTCATAAGTTACCTTTCTCAGAGCGTGTTGCCTGAAAGAGACATTGCGGAACACTGAGGTGCTCCGCAAATATCTTTAAAAAAGTTTTAGTTCTTCAATTTTGCTGATTATTCGCTCTTCTGCCTCGTCCAGCGTGCAGGACATTGAGCAACCGGCAGCACCGTCATGGCCACCGCCACCGAAGTTTTCGCAAAATTTTGCACAGCTTATGCTTCCGTCTGAGCGGAGAGAAACTTTAATCTCATCGCCCTTCTCGTGAATATAAATGCCGAGAACAACGCCTTTTACAACCCTGGCAAGGGCAGAAATGCTGTCGGTGTCATCTGTTGTGGCTTTATTCCTTGCAACCATTTCATTAGTCATCCTGATAACAGAGACACGGCCGTCGAAATAGAGCTTGAGACCTGAGAGAATTTCTGTTTCAAGCGCGATGCGGCTTTTCGTTTTTTCCTGGAAAAACTCTCTGTTAATTTCTTTAAAATCCGCGCCCAGAGAAAGGAGCTCCGCTGATTTTCTGAGACTTTCCGGGGTTGTGTTTCCGTGCAGAAAACGCCCTGTATCTGTTGAGATTGCAATGTAAAGAAGGCTTGCAATCTCCTGCGTGAAATCTACGGAAAGTGATTTTATAATGTCAAAAATGATTTCTCCGCAGGCGGCAGCTTCAGAAACAACACACTCTTTTGCAGCATATGAGCGGTGAGTGACGTGGTGGTCGATTGCAAGGTCTATTCTATCCCCAAAAGCCTCGGCACCGGGGCAAAAGAGAGCCTTGTCTGCAATGTCAACCGCTACGACACAGTCAGGAGTAAACCCTTCGTTGGGGAAAAATGCGCACGCACGGCGGTAGAGTTTCTCTGAAAATTCAGGATTTTCAAAGATATATGCTTTTTTTCCTGTTGCGCGAAGGGAGAGGCACAGCGCTGCCGCCGAGCCTACCGTGTCGCCGTCGGGGCTTTTGTGGGTGAGCAGGAGAATATTGTCGCGGGTTTTTAAAAAATCTGCAGCACCGTCGATTGTAAGCAGCTTTTTCTCCTTATCGTGGCGAGAAACGTTTTCAATAAGTTCCATTATGTGAGTTCCTGAAACTATCGAGTCGTCGGCTATAAAGGTAAGCTCAGGGGTATGGCGGAGCCTCAAACGTTTTGCGGCCTCACGGCGCAGATACCCCGAGGCTGAACGAAGCGCTTTTACGCAATCGCGGCGTTTTTGCTCGTCACCGAAAACACTGACAAAAACCCTGGCACTTCCGAGGTCGGGCGCAGTTTCCACCCGCACAATGCTGACAACCCCTGAAACTCTGGGGTCGCGCACTGTCCGCAAAAGCTCTGCCAAAATTTTCATGAGCTCGTCGTTAACGCGCCCAATACGAACACTTCCCATACTCTTATTCCTTTACTTCAACCATGGTGTACGCCTCAATGACGTCACCCTCTTTAATATCATTAAAGTTTACAATGCTAAGGCCGCATTCATATCCTGAGGAAACTTCCTTGGCATCGTCTTTAAATCTTTTAAGCGATGCGAGCTCGCCGTCATATACAACAATATTATCACGAACAACACGGACATTTGCTGTTCTGATGATTTTTCCGTCTGTAACGTGGCAGCCTGCGATTGTTCCAACCTTTGAAACCTTGAACGTCTGGCGGATTTCAGCATGGCCGAGCACTTCTTCACGGAAAGTAGGAGCAAGCAGACCTTTCATTGCAGCTTCGATTTCTTCAATGCAGTCGTAAATGATGCGATAGAGCCTTATGTCTGTTCCGGAGGAAGCCGCGCTGTCGCGCGCACCGGAATCCGGGCGGACATTAAAGCCGACAACAATAGCGTTTGAAGCTGAAGCAAGAAGAATATCAGACTCGTTGATACCGCCGACACCTGCGTGGATAACGCGGACACGAACCTCATCATTTGAGAGCTTTTCGAGAGAAGCCTTGACAGCTTCTGCCGAGCCCTTAACATCAGCCTTTACAATAATTGGAAGCTCTTTGATTTCGCCCTGCTGAATCTGGTCAAAGAGGTCTTCCAGAGAAACCTTGCGGGCTGAGGCTTTGTTGTTTTCGTCTTTTTCAGTCTGTTTGCGCTGTTGAACAAGCTCACGAGCCATGCGCTCATCGTCAACGGCGTAGAAGATGTCGCCGGCGTTCGGGACTTCGGAAAGACCGATGATCTCAACAGGCACTGAAGGACCTGCGGTCTTGATTTTCCTTCCCTTATCGTCAGACAGCGCGCGGATTCTTCCGACACTTGTGCCTGCGATTATAACATCGCCTGCGTTGAGAGTTCCGTTTGAAACGAGAAGCGTTGCGACAGGGCCACGGCCGCGGTCAAGCTTTGCTTCAACAACGGTTCCCTTTGCGCGTCTGTTGGGGTTAGCTTTGAGTTCAAGCATATCAGCTGTGAGGATTACCATTTCAAGAAGCTCATCAATACCGTCGCCGAGCTTTGCAGAAATCGGGCAGACTATGGTGCTTCCGCCCCATTCCTCCGCAACAAGCTCGTGTTCTGTGAGCTGCTGCTTGATGCGGTCGGGGTTTGCGCCCTCCGCATCCATTTTGTTTATTGCTACAACTATCGGGACCCCGGCTGCTTTTGCGTGGTTAATGGCTTCGATTGTCTGAGGCATGATTCCGTCATCTGCGGCGACGACGAGAATTACAACGTCAGTAACCTGAGCGCCGCGCGCGCGCATGGAGGTAAACGCTTCGTGGCCCGGAGTATCGAGGAAGGTGATTTTTCTTCCGTTTATATCTACGCGATAAGCACCGATATGCTGAGTGATTCCGCCGGCTTCACCGGAAACAACGTTTGTTTTTCTGACTGCATCAAGAAGCGAGGTTTTACCGTGGTCAACATGGCCCATGACAACTACAACAGGGTCACGGGGGAGGAGGTCCTCCTCACGGTCAACGCTTTCGTCAATGAGCTTATCCTCTATTGTGATGATAATTTCCTTTTCAACCTTTGCGCCCATTTCAAGCGCAACGATGGCAGCAGTGTCATAATCAATAACGTCAGAAACAGATGCCATAACACCGAGCTTGATAAGCTGCTTTACAACATCAGCGCCGGTCCTCTTCATACGTGAGGCGAGCTCTCCGACTGAGATTTCATCAGGAATCAAAACCGTGAGCTGAGGCTTCTTCTGAACCTGAGCTTCCAGCTTCTTCATTTTTTCCTGTTCCTCCTGGCGACGCTTTGAGCCAAAGTTCTGTTGCTTGCGGTCAGGAGATTTTTTTATCTTCTGCTTTATTGTTCCGATGTCCTTTACCCTGTCGGGAACGAGATTGTCAACGCTGTCGTCATATTTTGAGAGGTCAACACTCCCGCCTCGCGTGTCGATAACGTGTGTCTGAACACCCTTCTTGGTAGTTACTGTTGCAGAGCCGTCCTTCGGCTCGGTTTTTTCTTCTTTTGCAGGAGAAGTTTTTGCAACAGCCTTTTTCGCGGGAGCTTCTTCCTTTTTCTCCTCTTTTACCGGGGTAGCTTTTGATGTTTCCTCATGGTAAACATCTGCCATAAGAGCTTCAAAGCTCTCCACCTGATTCTGGATTGTAAGAACATCAAAAACTATATTGAGTTCATCATCTGTAAGTGCCTGCATATTTGATTTGGGAGCCGTAGAGTATTTCGTGAGAATCTCCGCAACAGCTTTTGCTGTAATTCCAAAGTCCTTTGCCAAATCGCGGACTCTGTATTTCTGTGCACTGCTCATACAGTATTCCACCTCCGTCTGAATTCGTATTTATCAATCTGTTGTCTGTAAGTTATTTTCTGCGCCTTTTTGCTCGTTCTGCCTTTCTCTCAAATTGAGGGAGAAGAGCTTTTGCCTTTTCGTTTCCATCTGCAAGCTTTTTTAAAATCGCAGCAGAGAAGCCTGTGTCACAAATAACAACAACTGCGCAAGGCCGCTTTCCGAGAGCATTGCCGAGCTCCTCGCGGGTTTCGGAAACTACAATATATGAAAGAGAAGCGGTTTGGGCAATAAATTCAAAGCTCTCCCGGGTTTTGTCAGATGCGTCCGAAGCTATGAGAAGCAGCCGCGCCACACCCTTTGAAATGGCACCTTTTGAAGCTTCATCGCCGGCTTCAAGCAGCCCTGCTCGGCGGGCAAGCCCTAAAAGCCCGAGATATGAGTTATTCATCGCAAACCTCCGAAAGTGAGGACCGAAGATCGGCATAAATTTCTTCTGTTATGCTTTGCGAAAATGCCCGTTCAAGCGCATGGCTCTTCTGAGCTTTTTGCAAGCATTCCATGCTTTTGCATATATATGCGCCTCTTCCGGGAGCTTTTCCGCTTTTGTCAAAAGAAATTTTGCCGTCTTTTGATTTTGTTATGCGGATGAGCTCTCCCTTTTCCCTCATTTCTCTGCACGCAACGCAAAGGCGTTTTGGTACTTTCTTTTCCTTTGGCATATGTCCGATACCACCTTATGGTTTAAAGCGCCGAGCTGCTTGCCGGCTTTATATCGATTTTATAGCCCGTAAGCTTTGCAGCGAGGCGGGCATTCTGGCCGTCTTTGCCGATTGCAAGAGATAGCTGGTCATCTGCAACGACAACACGGCAGGTACGAGCCTCCGTATCCGCATCAACCGAAATTACACTTGCAGGAGCAAGCGCTGCTGCGGCAAATTCGCCTATATCTTCAGAGAATTTTACAATATCGATTTTTTCACCGCGGATTTCATCAACGATTGCAGCAACACGGTTGCCGTGCGGGCCGACACATGCGCCTATGGGGTCAACATTTGCATCGTTCGAAGAAACTGCAATTTTTGTTCGAGATCCGGCCTCTCGGGCAACGCTCTTGATTTCAACCGTACCGTCCTGAATTTCAGGAACTTCAATCTCAAATAAACGGCGGACAAGGCCCGGATGAGTTCTGGAAATTATAATCTGAGGGCCGCGGTCGGAGCGTTTAACCTCTACGACGTAGATTTTAATGCGGTCGCCCTCGTGAAGGACTTCGCCCGGAATCTGCTCCTTTGCGCCAAGGTAGATTTCCGTCTTGTCCTTTGAACCTAAAATTTCAATCGAAGCACCGCCGTTTCTGGGGTCGGTACGGACGACAAGGGCTGTGAGAAGCTCGTGTTCCTTCGAGGTGAACTCACGGAAAACGACGCCACGCTCAGCCTCTCGGATACCTTGGATTATAACCAGCTTTGCAGTCTGGGCAGCAATTCTGCCAAAATCACGAGTTGAGATATCCACATTCACAATGTCGCCGATGCCTGCTTTTTTGGAAACCTTTTTTGCATCATCGAGAGCAATTTCTTCCGCAGGATTTTCAACAGCTTCAACAACAACCTTTTTTGCAAACATACGGATTTCTTTCTTCTCAACGTCGGGCTCGACAAATACATTTTCGATAACGCCTGCATTGTCACGCTTATACGCTGTCAAAAGAGCCTGTGTAACTCTTTCGAGCATATAGTCCTGCGGAATGCCCTTTTCCGCTTCAAGCTGCGCAATAGCAGCAAAAAATTCTGCATTCATTTTGTAATCGTCCCCTTTTATTTTAATTGTTTTTTTATTTAAAATTCAATCCGAAGTCTTACGGAAGCAATCTCCTTTTTGTCAAAGGCAATTTCTCCATCGTCTGTGGTGAGTGAGATGTTCCCGTCACTGTATGATGCGAGAGTTCCGCAAAACTCCTTTTTTCCGTTTTTCGGGGAAAAGGTTTTGAGGGTAACCGGGCTTCCCATATATCTCTCAAAATCGGATGGGCGGTAAAGCCGCCTTTCAAGCCCTGCGCTCGAAACCTCAAAAATATAGGAGTCCTCAATGGGGTCAGCATCATCAAGAATTTTGTCAAATGCGCGCGAAAAGCTTTCGCAGTCGTCTATAGAAACGCCGCCATCACGGTCAATATAGACACGAAGATATCTTTCGCCGCCCTCTTTGACATACTCGACATCCCATATTTCAAGCCCTAATTTTTCGGCTACCGGGAACGCAAGCTGTGCGATTGTTTCAGTAAGTTTATTCAAAAAAACACCCCTTACAAGTAGTACGAGAGTGGACGCCTTTGTCCACTCTCGAAATCTAACATACCTACTATAGCTGAGTATAGCATATGTTCATTTAAAATGCAAGTTTTTTTGCAAAAAACTTTGATTATCTTCTGAAATCTATGGAATTAATGTCAATACACTCGGCTTTTTTGTCGGATTTTGAAAAATCACTTGCAATTTTCATTGCGCGGTCAAGCTGAGTGTCTCGGAGAAGGCTTTTTTCTTCGAGCTTGCTTGTTTCCTCGTCTATTTTCTCAATGAGCTCCCAGCTGCATGCCGAGTAAACTGCGGGGAGATTTTGGTCGCGACAGAACATATTGATAGCAAAAACCGTGTGCTCATCCCAGGTGCTGTCAGGAGTTTGGAAGAAATAGCCGAGAAGCTGAAGCCTTTCCTCAATAGCCTTTACGTTTGCAGGCTTGATTTTGCTTGCCGCAGACTTCTTCACAAGTGCGGTGAGGCGGGGAAGCTTATAGGGTGAAATCGTTATATCAACATTGTAATCAGGCTTGATGCCGATGCCGTCATAACTGCCGCTCACGGGGAGCTTGAGGTCAATCGTTGTAATAACGGCCTCATCGCCTGTGCTTGTCTCTATATGCATTTGCCCCATGCCTTTGCCGAAGGTGTTTTTTCCGACAACAACTGCATAACCGAGATCCTGCAACGAGCCTGCCATAAGCTCTGCTGCGGATGCTGTATTCTCATTTACAAGAATGACAAACTTATTAAATTCCCGGCCAAACCCTTCTGACTGGAAGACCTGAACTTTAAGCGGGTTTGCCTGCCATGTCATAAGATACGGAACACCTTTTTTCGGGATGATTCTGTCCATAATATTGACAAAGCAACCAAGATCTCCGCCACGGTTATCGCGCAAATCAAGAACCACGGTATTTACTTCGGCTTCCTTGAATTTGTCGTATGCCTCCGCAAAGTCAATGAAGGTGGGGATGCCGTCAAAGGCCATTAGCTTAAGATATCCTATATTATCCTCTGTTATATAAGAGTCAACCTGCGAAAGAGAAACAACGTCGCGCTTGATTTTCAATGAAAGCGTTGCTGAATCGCGCAGAACCGTGACGTCAACAAAGGTGCCAGCCTTTCCACGGACAGCGAGAGCTGCTTCGGCGGGAAGAAAGCCTTTTACGCTTATGCCGTCAACAGTGAGGAGCTTGTCTCCGGCGCGAAGCCCCGCAAGAGCTGCCGGACCGTTTTGAACCACGCTCCTGATAGTGAGCAGGGGATCCTCCTCCGTGCCTGCCGTAATTGTAACGCCTATTCCGACCATTGTGTTCGTGCTTCCGTAGGCAACGTCATATTTCTGCGGAGCCATATAATGCGAATAGCGGTCATTCTTTTCATAGATTTTGCTCATGAACTCGTAGAAGAAATCCGGGTCATCCTCAAAGGTTTCAACAAGCGCATCGCGTATGTAGTCCGTATCGGGATTGCCGAACAGACTGTGAGAACGGTACAGCTCTATTGCCTCATCAAGCGCTGCTCCGTAGTCAATTTCCGCCGCAAAAGCAAAGGAAGAGAGAGCAAAAACGAGGGCGAGAAGAAGCGCTGTTTTCTTTGCAAATGTTCTTTTCATTTGTTTTTCCTCCGTTTAAAAAAATCATTAGTTTGAAATGCCGGTAGCTTTGATATCCATGCACAAGGCGCTTTCTCCTGCAACGGCGTTATTGATTTCCATTGCATAGTCAATTTTCATTCTGCCGCCGTTTTCCGAGAGAGATTTTTCAATGCTTTTTGTGCTTATCCCGACGGTGAGAGCGCCAAAACCCATATCATAGTATGAAATATGCTTTTTTCCCTCTTCAAAAATAAGGTGGGTTTCAAGCTCACCGAAGCGGATAACGCTAACTTTGTTTTTTTCAATTTTTACGGTTGTTGTAGTATCTCCAAGGCCTGTGAGCTCACTTTCTTTATATGAAACATAATAGCTTCCGTTCTTTTCATAGAACCTGCCGCTTGTCACAAGCTCAACACTGTCATCCCCGCTGTCCTCAAAGCTTTGGAGACCGCGAATGGTTATTATAACATCCTTTTTCATATTTTCCTCCGTAAAAAAACTCAGCTTCCTGCACGACCAAGCATTACATCTCCGCAAAGCGCACCGCCGAGAAAGGCAGATGCGTGCTCAGAGAAGCTGCAAACGTCGTCAGAAACAAAAAACTTATATTCACCGCGGTCGGCATCGTTTTTCACAATGCTTGTATCGGCTTTTAACATCTTTGCTACTTCAAGACCGGGGTTTATGAGGGCAACGTCTGCCCCGATAAAGTTTCGGATAGCTTCCTCGATGATGGGGTAGTGGGTGCAGCCCATTATCAATGTATCAATATTCTTCTCTTTGAGAGGCATGAGATATTCACGCACCATTGTCATTATAATTACATCGTCGCTCTTTGTTCTTCCGTTTTCGACGAGAGGGACAAGCAATGGGCACGCAGCGCAAAAAAACTCGGCTTCGGGAAGCAAATTTTTAATTTCCCTCTCATAAGAATGGCTGTTTATGGTTGCAGACGTTCCGATGATTCCGACTTTTTTGTTTTTTGTCGTTCCGGCGGCAGCCGCTGCCGCAGGCTTAACGACCCCGAACATAGGTATATCATAGTCCTTTTCAATTTCAGGAAGAGATACGGAGCTGACGGTTCCGCATGCCATAACTATTGCCTTAATATCAAATGAACGCAGAAACTCAATATCTTCCCGGGCATAGCGAGTTATCGTTTCTGTAGAGCGGTTTCCGTAAGGAACTCTCGCCGTATCGCCGAAGTAAACTATATTTTCTCCGGGAAGAAGGCGCATTATTTCTGAAACCGCTGTGAGACCGCCAAGACCTGAATCAAAAACGCCAATGGGACGCAAACCCATAATTATTCCTCCATAGCACAGTTAATAATGTTATCGAGAAGCTCAGAAAAGCCGATTCCGCATGCCTCAAAAAGCTTTGAATACATACTTATGTTTGTAAAACCGGGGATTGTGTTTATCTCGTTAAAATAAATTTCACCGGTGGTTTTATGTATAAAAAAGTCAACACGCGACATACCGCGGCATAGGCAAGCACGATAAATTTTTTCTGCAAAGCCCCGGATTTTTTCGGACATATCACATGGAAGGTCCGCCGGAATAACAGTTTTTGATGAGCTGTTTATATATTTCGATTCGTATGAATACGTTTCGGTAGCAGAGAGGACTTCGCCGCAGACAGAGATTGAAACATTGTCGTTACCAAGCGCGGCGGTTTCGATTTCGCGGGCGGGAATAAACTCTTCAACAAGAGCCTTGCCGCCGTATTTCAGAGCTTCTGCAAGCGCGGCGGAGAGCTCGGCGCGGTTGCTTGCCTTGGATGCCCCTACAGATGAGCCGGTCCCCGCAGGTTTGACAAAAACGGGATATTCAAATTTATTCTCAACGAGAGAGACAATGTCCTTATTGTTCAGCTCAGACGAGGTAACAGTTAACCAATCAGCCTGCAAAACTCCGGTTGTTGCCGCAACAAGCTTTGTAAGCGATTTGTCCATAGCAATGACGCTTGATGCACAGCCCGGCCCCGCACAAGGAATCCCTGCAAGCTCGCAAGCTCCTTGAAGGCGCCCGTCCTCAGCATTTTCTCCGTGCATAACGGGAAAGATAACATCAATGGGCAGCCTCTGCCCGGTTTCAAATATAAAAAGCCCCGGGCTCTTGCGGCTGAGAGATAGTGTACATTCAAGTTTATCCTGATTTTGCCAAAGGTTTTTTTGGATAATCTCAGGTGTGATTTTCGGGAGATAATACCATTCGCCTTCGCGCGTTATGCCGACGACGGAGATATTATATTTTTCGGTGTCAAGATTTGAAAGAACGCTTGCAGCAGAGCGGAGAGAAACTTCATGTTCACTTGATGCGCCACCGAAAAGGATAGCAAGATTCAATTTGCTCATATTAAAAACAACTCCGATTTATTTGATAAAACTAACCTGTTAATTTATATGTGGAAAAGAGAAAACATATGTTGTATAATTGAATAGTATTAAATGGATGGTGAAACAAAATGCAGATTGAATTTACAACAAAACAGTTCAGAAGACTTTTAGACCTTGTGTATATAGGAAACTGGGTTTTGAACTCTACGCGCGGAAACGACAGAATTCCCGATTTTGACCGCGTTGAAAGCCATGTTTTTTCGCAGTGTATGCGTTGCGGTATGGAGCCCTTGTGTCAGCTTGCGGAGGAGGGATATCTTCCGTCAACTGCGTTTTCTGAGGGCGGAATTCACGAGGCAATCATGGATTATGAGGATGCCCTGTTTTTCGAAATTCTTGCCGAGGAGCTTGCTCACCGCGATGCCGCGCAGGGAGAAGTCGATGCCGAGGAAATCCCTGTGCGCAAGGAAATCTATCTGCGCGAGTTTGAGCAAAACGGAATAGCGAACATAAGCGTTGATGTTATAGAATAACAAAGGCAAAAATTGAGATAAAGTGGCACACACTTCCGCCGAGCGCAAGAAAATGGAAAACGGAATGCATATATTTTTTTGTTTTGCCGATTCCGTAAAGAACAGCTCCGATTGTATAGAGGACACCGCCTGAAATGAGAAGAATTATTCCCGGTAGCGGAACTGTCGCAAAGAGAGTTTTGGCGGAAAAAACGACCGCCCAGCCCATGGCAATGTAGAGGATCATAGAAACAATACGGAATTTATGAACGTTCACAGCGTTAAGAGCAATTCCGCAAGCTGCCGCCGCCCAGATAATCCCGAAAACCCAGAAGCCTACCGGGCCACGCATGGAAACAAGAGTATAGGGGGTATAGGTTCCCGCTATCAGAAAATATATAGTACAGTGGTCAAGCGTTCTGAAAACGCGTTTCGCACGGTTTATGCCAAGGGCGTGGTAAATAGTTGAGACAGTGTACAGAAGAATCATTGATGCACCGTAAACCGAGCTGCTGACAATCTTCCAGGCGTCTCCACTTTTGGCGGAAAAAACGATGCACAGAACGAGTGCAACAATTCCGAATACAGCACCGCAACCATGTGAAATTGAATTTACAAGCTCTTCTCCGAGAGTATATTCCGGAAGCCCGAGCTTTTTTCTCCTGTCCATATTTGTACACCCCTGTTTGCTTTTCTTTATCATACCACTTTTCCGGGGGAAATACAATGAAATTTATTTACAAAAGGTCAAAAAGAAAAAATGCTTGACACTGTTTTTTCAGAGTGATATAATAACCTAAACTGGTGAGGAAGAGTAAGTAGGTCTTGTTTCCTTTCTTAAAGAGAGTCGCAGATGGTGTGATTGCGGCAGAAAGAGCAGGGTTGAATGGGCTTCCGAGGGCGATCAGAAAGATTTTTTCGAGTATGTGAGACGGAGTGTGGCTCTCCGTAAAAAAAGGTCTGCATATGTCAGTATGCGAAAAGTGGGCGCATCTTTTGCGTCAAGCCGGGTGGCACCGCAGGATTTGTTTTTCTATCCTGTCCCAGCAAATGCTCTGGGACAGGATTTTCTTTTTTCCGTCCCTAAAAAACGAAAGGAGACAAAACCATGGCAAACGAAAAAATTCCTTATAAAATTTACCTTGAAGAATCGGAGATGCCGAAGTTCTGGTATAACCTTCGTGCGGACATGAAGCAAAAGCCCGCACCGCTTCTTGACCCCGAAACGAAAAAGCCCATAACAGCCGAAAAGCTGTCAGAGGTTTTCTGCGAAGAGCTTGTTCGTCAGGAGCTTGATGACGAGAATGCAAATATAGAGATTCCGCAGAAAGTCAGAGATTTTTACAAGATGTACCGCCCATCTCCCCTTGTCCGTGCATATTGCCTTGAAGAAAAGCTTCAGACTCCGGCAAAGATTTATTACAAGTTTGAGGGCAACAACACGAGCGGAAGCCACAAGCTCAACTCGGCGATTGCTCAGGCGTACTATGCAAAGGAGCAGGGGCTTTCAGGAGTCACTACCGAAACAGGGGCAGGTCAGTGGGGAACTGCACTTTCGATGGCGTGCTCATACTTCGGCCTTGATTGTAAGGTTTATATGGTAAAATGCTCATATGAGCAGAAGCCCTTCCGCCGCGAGGTTATGAGGACATACGGCGCTACGGTCACACCCTCTCCGTCTATGGAAACAGAGGTCGGAAAGAAAATTCTTGCAGAGCATCCGGGCACAACAGGAAGCCTTGGCTGTGCAATTTCAGAGGCCGTTGAGGCGGCAGGAAAGAACGAGGGTTACCGCTACGTTCTTGGAAGTGTTCTCAATCAGGTTATGCTGCATCAGTCGGTTATAGGGCTTGAAACGAAGACAGCTCTCGACAGATACAACGAAAAGGCGGATATAATCATAGGTTGCGCAGGCGGTGGATCAAACCTCGGCGGTCTGATTGCTCCGTTTATGGGTGAGAAGCTTCGCGGCGAGCGTGATTACAGATTCATTGCGGTAGAGCCGCAGTCGTGCCCGAGCCTTACACGTGGCAGGTATGCTTATGACTACTGCGACACAGGAAAAGTCTGCCCGCTTTCCAAAATGTATACCCTCGGAAGCGGATTTATCCCAGCAGCAACCCATGCAGGAGGGCTCAGATACCATGGAATGAACTCGACTCTCTCTGAGCTCTACAATCAGGGGTTAATGGAGGCTACAACCGTTTCGCAGCAGGACATATTCACTGCGGCTGAGGCGTTTGCAAGAGTAGAGGGAATTCTTCCGGCTCCGGAGAGCGCACACGCTATAAAGGTTGCGATTGACGAGGCTATGAAGTGCAAGGAAACCGGCGAGGAAAAGACGATTGTTTTCGGGCTCACAGGTACCGGATATTTTGATATGTATGCATATGAAAAATTCCACAACGGAGAACTTGGAACCTATGTTCCGAGTGAGGAAGAACTTCAGAAGAGCTTTGCATCGTTTCCGGAAATTAATTGATTGCGGAGAAAGGTGGCCCGACAAATGAATACAAAGAAACTCAAAAATTGCGCAGTTGTAAATGACTTGTCGGGTTTCGGAAGATGTGCGCTCAATGTCACGATTCCTGTTATGAGCGCAATCGGTATCAGAGTGCTTCCAGCACCGACGGCAGTCCTTTCAAATCACACGGGGTTTGAGGATTACTATTTTTCAGACCTGACAGCCGGTATGGAGAAATACTTTTCGGCATGGGAAAGGCATGCTCTTTTGTTTGACGGGATATACACAGGCTTTATCGGAAGTGAGGAGCAAGTTGATATCATTTCCGAGTTTATAAAAAAGAACAGAAAAGAGAAAACCATGCTTTTCGTTGACCCCGTCATGGGTGATGATGGCGCGCTTTACCCCACATATACGGAGGGGCTCGTCAGGAGAATGCGTGACCTTATCCGTGAGGCAGATATTATAACTCCGAACCTGACCGAAGCATGCTTTCTTGCCGATTGCGATTATTCCGAGATG
This sequence comes from Eubacteriales bacterium, assembly GCA_045649265.1. GTDB lineage: Bacteria > Bacillota > Clostridia > Oscillospirales > JAAYXM01 > SIG480. The sequence continues at coordinate 11,353 of JAZRPO010000059.1, read as the reverse complement.
AAATGTGCAGATGAAGAAAAGCTTTTTTCTCTTGCGCTTCACCTTACGCAGCTTGGCGCAGGCTGTGCCGTTATAACCGGGATTTACCATGAAAATCGTGTCTCAAATATAATCTGCGACAGCGCAAGCGGAGAAGTGTTTTCACATTCGTCTCCATGCGTTGCAGGGCAGTTTTGCGGCACAGGCGACCTTTTTGCATCAATCGTTTTTGGGGAAGTCCTCAAAGGAAAGTCAATAAAAAAAGCAGTCAGAATTGCTACAGAGTTTATATGCCGCGCAGCAAAGCTGTCGGCTGAGCTTGGGGTTTCTCAAACAGATGGCATAGCCTTTGAGCCGATTCTGAAAAAAATATAAATGCAGAAGAGGTTTTCAATGGGAGTAGCCACAAAACAAAAAGAATGATAATGGCAGCGCTCCTTGCCGCATTTATAGCAGTTGCATCCGCATTTGATACGACGAAAGTCCGCGACAGGCTTAAAATTTAATACAACAAAAAGGCGAAAAGAACTTAGTTCTTTTCGCCTTTTTTTCCTAGTTTAAGGGCATTTAAAATTTTAACAAGCCTTTCTCTCGGGAAGAGAAGGTTTATGAGAAGCGCAACAACAACGCCGACTGCTGTGTCGAGCATACGGTTTAAGGAATAGGGGATGTAGTTTTCTCCTGATTTTGTAAAGAGAATGATGCACAGGATAACTCCACCCGGCTGGATTCCGCCAGGCCATTTGAAGAACTGACACGCAATGATGAGGATAACAACTCCGACAAAGAGGAAAAGGAGCATCAGAAGTCTCTGAGGGTCACCGTCAGGGTATATTCTCATATAAATATGGTAAAAAAGAATTCCGATAAACCCGCCGATAATTGTTCCAAAGAGGCGATTTCCGCCGTTGAGCCACGAGTTCTCCATGTCGCTTCCCGTTCCGAAAACCGCGCCTATGCAGGCAAAGGTCGGATCGCGGTTAATAAGCAGATAGGCAAACGCGCAAAGAGTTGCCGAGATTGCCGTTTTTATATTTCTCATTCCTATACGAAACTTAAAGTTTTTCCAGTGGTTTAACATAATTTCTCCTTTATTTTATCCTGAAAAAGCGAAGTGCGTTTTCTGTTGTAATTCTTCCGACTTCTTCGGCAGAAGTGCCCCACAGCTCCGCGATTTTTGCCGCTGTGTGAGGGATAAGCCCGGGGTGGTTTCGCTTTCCGCGAAACGGTACGGGCGCCATGTACGGGCAATCCGTTTCGAGCATTACGTGTTCATGCGGAATGTTTTTCAAGACCTCGGGCGCGCGCCTTGCGTTTTTGAAAGTGACGGCTCCGCCAAAGGAAAAGAAAAAACCGAGCTTCACAAGCTCCCTTGCATATTCAACGCTTCCGGAAAAGCAATGATAAACAGCTTGTATTCCGGGAAATTTTTTGAGAACAGCAAGACAATCTGCATGAGCGTCTCTGTCGTGAACTATAATCGGCATTTTGAGCTCATATGCAAGTGACGCCTGAGCTTCAAAGGCCACCTTCTGTTTGTCTCGCGGAACATCGTCGTAATAGTAGTCAAGCCCGGTTTCGCCGATTGCACAAATTTTTGGGTGCTTTGAAAGGCTTGCGAGCGTGTCAACAGAAGCTGCATCAAAGCTCTCTGCTGCATCGGGGTGGACTCCGCAAGAGCCAAAGAGGATAGCGTATTTCTCGCAAAGCTCTGTGGTTTTGATGGAGGATGCGATGCTGCACGCAGCATTTAAAACATATGCCACTTTTGAATCCTTAAATGAATCAAAAAGAGCATCAAGGTCCTCGGCGAATGCCTCGTCGTGAAGATGGGCATGCGTATCAAAAAACATATTTTCTCACCTCTCAAAAACATATGCGCCGAAGAAGTCTGCAACGCGCAAGGTATCCTTTGATTTTGTGACAACTCCTGCACGGCCGTTGTAGGAGGTAAGCGCACGTTCAAGCAGGCGCGCATCGTCACAAGCTATGCAGACGGGAAGCTGTGCAGCGTGCTGGTTTTCTTCAAACAGCGCAATGTCGTCGTCTGACGAAATTCTGACAAGCGGGCACTTGTCAAAGCAATCCATAAGGTCATCCATAAGAAATTCCGAACAGGATATTTCGTCACTCAGAGAAATCTCGGAAACGGGGACAATTTCCCGCTCGGTAGCGAGATATTCTGCCGCAGTCGGTATTTCATAATCAAAAGAAAGCCTCGAAACGGCAGATGAAAGTGTGCGGATATGCTCAGGTGTAGTTCCGCAGCAGCCGCCAAAAGCGAGAACACCCGCCTTTGCAAAAGCCTCTGCATAAGAGGCAAGGTCTTCGGGGGACATAGTGTAGGTTTCTTTTCCGGAAACCATTTTCGGAAGCCCGGCATTTGGTTTTGCAATAAGCGGAAGGTCGCCGCGGATATCTGAAAGAGACTCAATAACAGAAAGCATTTCGGAAGGGCCAGAGCCGCAGTTGAATCCGAATGCCGAAACACCGAGCGCGCGGAAAATTATGAGAAGCGCTGCAGATGATGCGCCCATCATGGTTCGCCCGGTCTCATCCACCGTAAAGGTGACAAAAATCGGCTTATCATAAAGGCGCTTTGCGGCAATAACTGCAGCGCGGGCATCTGCAACAGACATATTTGTTTCGGAAACAACAACATCAGCCCTGTCGTGTGCAGAAAGCTGAGCGGAGTATTTCTCAACAAGGCTCTCCATGGATTCGTCGCCATAGGGCGCGGGGAAAAGCCCTGTGGGAGAAATATCTGCAGCAACAAGAACATTATCAGATACTGCGCGCTTTGAAATCTCAATAAGAGAAGCGTTTATCCGAGGCGCCTCAGCTTCGAGGCCGTAGTGGGCGAGTTTGTGTGCAATTGCGCCAAAGGTGGGCGCAAGGACAAGCCGGCTTCCCGCTTCTTCATATTCGCGTTGAAGAGCAATTATCAGCTCCGGGTTATCAATTATCCATTTTTCCTGGCAAACCCCTGACGGCAGGCCCCGCTTTATGAGCTCAGAACCGGTTGCGCCGTCAAGAATAATCGGAAAATCAAGCTTCATTTTATGCACTCTCCGTTTTATCGCAAAGGCCAAAAAGCCTTTCGAAATTTTCACTGAAAATTTTTCTGTTATCATCCTCTGAGAGACCGAGAGCGAGGAATTTTGAAATTTCCTCCTCCGGAGTCCACATCGGAAAATCCGTGCCGAACATAAATTGGCTGACTCCAAATTTTTGAATGAGTGAGACAGCGCGTGAAGGCTCTAATACATCGAGTGAGCTCGATGTATCGAAGAAAAGATTCGGGCTTTTTGGATATTTCTCAACATCATCCCACTGTGAATAGCCGCCGAAATGCGCAGCTATGCAGATAAGGTCAGGAAACCTTTCCATAACCTTTATGAGCCTTTTTGGTCCTGAAAAATCGTACCTCTTATCCCCTGTATGAAAAAGAATGGGGAGCCTCTTTTTTTCAAGCAACGCATATGTAGGAAACATTTTTTCGTCATCAATCTGAAATTTCTGAAAATCGGGGTGAAGCTTTATTCCTGAAAGGCCGAGCTCCTGAATTCTTGAAATTTCAGCCTCGGGGTCCTCAATATCCTGATGAAGTGTTGCGATGCCGAGAAAGTTTTGGTATTGCTTGCATTTTTTATATATAAAATCGTTAATCGGTTTTACCTGTTGCGGGGTAGTCGCTGTTGAACAGACGAGCGTTTTTGAAATTCCGGCGGAAAGAGAAAGCTCGCTTAAAGTGTGCGCCATACCGTCGTGGTGCATATTGATATCATAAAAATCTCCAATGGCAGAGCTTGCTTTGAGCGAAATTTTCTGCGGGAAAATATGTGCGTGTGAATCTATGATCTTCAAGGGAAATCAGCACCTCTTTAATTGAGAAAATCTTTAAGCATTTTTGAGCGGCTCGGATGGCGGAGCTTTCGCAGTGCCTTTGCTTCAATCTGGCGAATGCGCTCACGGGTAACGTTGAATTCCTTGCCAACCTCTTCAAGTGTGCGGGTTCTGCCGTCCTCTATGCCAAATCGGAGCCTCAAAACCTTTTCCTCGCGCGGAGTAAGCGTTTTTAAAACCTCAACAAGCTGCTCTCGCAAAAGCGCAAAGGAAGCTGCTTCTGCCGGCTCCTGAGCATCCTCTGCGGGAATAAAGTCGCCAAGGTGAGAATCCTCCTCCTCGCCGATAGGAGTTTCAAGAGAAACCGGCTCCTGAGCGATTTTGAGGATTTCACGGACTCGCGTCACGGGAATCTGCATTTCCTCTGCAATTTCCTCAGGGGACGGGTCATGCCCGAGCTCCTGAAGAAGTTGGCGGGAAACACGGATAACCTTGTTTATTGTTTCTACCATATGAACGGGGATACGGATGGTTCTTGCCTGGTCTGCGATTGCGCGCGTAATAGCCTGGCGAATCCACCAGGTTGCATATGTTGAAAATTTATATCCTTTTGTGTGGTCAAACTTTTCAACTGCCTTTATAAGGCCGAGATTACCCTCCTGAATAAGGTCTAAAAACAACATGCCGCGCCCGACATAACGCTTAGCTATTGAAACAACAAGGCGCAGATTTGCCTCGGCAAGACGCACCTTTGCCATTTCATCGCCCTGTGCCATTCTGTCAGCGAGCATTACCTCCTCTTCGGGAGAGAGAAGGTCAACCTTACCGATTTCTTTTAAATAAATGCGGACATGGTCATCAATCGAAAGCCCTTCAAGAAGAGCTGCGCTGTCTGCAAGCTCCTCTTCAGGAATTTCTTCAACATCGCTGAGATCCTCCGGCGCATCATCAAGAAACTCGCCTTCGGGAGGAAGCTCTGCAATGAATTCTTCAAGCGGCAGCTCGATTCCGTGATTTTCAAGCGCATCATAGAGCTTTTCGATTTCGTCAGAGTTCATTTCAAGCTCCTCTGCAACAGCAGAAAGCTCGCCCTGAGAGAGCTTACCCTTTTTCTTGCCTGTTTCGATGAGGTCGCGGATGATTTGCTTTTTTTCTTCTGTTGTTATGCTTTTTTCCCTATTTTCGTTTTCCATTTTTATATCCCCTTCTTTTTTCTGTAAAATTCTGCGGCAGCAAGGAGGGCGGAGTCATCCTCCTCGCCACGGCTCTTCATATATTCCTTAAGTATTGTATTTATATAGTCCGTAAGAGCATCTGCTCCGGAACCTGTGCGTCTTGCGAAAACTGCAGCTATATGGGAAACCTCGTCTTCACTCATGCCCTCGCATATGGTATGCAAATCGGCTTCATTTCCGGTATCTCTGCAATGCATACAAGCTGTGTCAAAAGCACGGCCTAAAAGCTCGGAGGAAAACATTTTTCCCGAAAGCTTCTCAGCGGCAGCAACACAGAGCTTTGCATCAGAAGCGCAAAGAGAGAGAAGCGCCTCCTCCGCAACCGCAGAGCTTGGGTTTTTGTATCGTGCCGACTTGTCCTTTGGCATAATCGCGCTTATGGGGTCGAGCATTTTTTGCTCATCCTTGCGCTTTCTTTCCTGAATGAGTTTATTTCGTGCGCGAGCAGCTTCTTTTAAAATTGCATCGCGCGAAACCCCTGTTTCTTTTGAAATTCGACCTGCATATATTTCGCGTTCAAAATCGCTCGCCATTTTTGCAAGCTGCAAAATCGCTTCTTTTATATACAAAACCCTTTGCTTATCATCTGTAAGGTCGTAGGTTTTCTTTGTGGATTCAAGCCTGTATTCCGACGCAGGCAGAGCTGCATCAATAAGGAGAGAAAACTTATCTTTCCCGAATTTCTTGATAAATTCGTCCGGGTCCTTTGCACCCGACATGGAAAGAATTCTCACATCAAGCCCTGCACGGCTCAGAATGTCAATCGCGCGTTCAGTCGCCGCGCGCCCGGCATTGTCGGAATCATATGAAATTACTACCTTTGATTTGTATTTTGAGATGAGATGCGCCTGTTCTTCAGTAAGCGAAGTGCCGAGAGAGGCAACAGCGCTGTCAAAGCCCGCCTGATGCAGCGCAATGACATCCATATACCCTTCCGCAAGAATGAAATATTCTGCTTTGCTGCGGCGGGCAAGATTCATTGCATAAAGGTTTTTCCGTTTATTAAACACTGCGGATTCGGGAGAGTTCAAGTATTTAGGCTCGCCGTCACCCATTATTCTTCCGCCAAAGCCGATAACGGTACCGTTAACATCGATTATCGGGAACATTGCACGGTCTCGGAATCGGTCATATATCTTCCCTGATTTGCCGGTCGTTACAAGGCCGGTCTCCAAAAGCTCAGACTTTGTGTACCCGAGTGTTGTGAGTTCGGAGAGAAGCCCGTCCCATCCTTCGGGAGAAAAGCCAAGCCCGAAGCGGGTTATTGTAGATGGGGAGAGCCCTCGTCCGAGGAGGTAGCCCCTCGCCTTTTCTCCATCGGGAGATTTGAGCTTTTCATAGAAAAACTTTGCCGCATCACGGCACGCATCATATGCCCGGCGCCGCTTGCTTCTCTCATTCCTGCCGTAGGTGGATTCGGGAACTTGAAGCCCGGCCCAATCCGCGAGCTTTGCAACTGCCTCCGGAAAATCGATGTTCTCAATTTTCATGACAAAGGAGATTACATCTCCGCCGACACCGCAGCCGAAGCAATGAAAAAACTGCTTGTCCGATGAAACGGAGAATGACGGCGTTTTTTCGTTATGAAACGGGCATAGCCCGATATTGTTCGATCCGCGGCGGGAAAGGTTTACATATCTTGAAACGATTGAAACAATGTCGCTTCTTGAAAGAAGCTCGTCCATAAATTCTCGCGGGAATGCCAAAGCCTTCACTTCCTTTCGTTATGGGTAATCCGGGATCAAATATGCCCCCAGGAAATCGGCAGGAAAATTTCGCTGTATGTATTGAGGGCGTAGCGGTCTGACATACATGCTATGAAATCACAAACCGCAATTGCGTCTCCGTCTTCCTCTGCAATTTTTTGGTATTCCTCTGGAAGACGCGAAATGTCTTTAATAAAATATTCAAAAAGCCTGCTTATAACATCGCGGATTTTTTTCTCTTGTTTGAGTGCAAAATCTGCTCTGTAAACTTTTTCAAACATAAATTTTCTAAGGCCCATCATTGCGCCATAAACTGACGTCGACATTTTGATTTCGTTATAACCGAGGCTTTCCCTGATTGTATCCATAACAAGCGTGTTTATTCTCTGGCTGTGACGGTATCCGAGAATTTCCGTAAACTCCTTCGGGATATCGCTCTCAGACATAATGTTTGCACGACAGGCATCGTCAATATCGTGGTTGATGTATGCTATGCGGTCTGCAAGCGCAACGACGCGGCCTTCGAGAGTGCTGGCTTTTGCATCTCCGCTGTGGCAGGCGATGCCATCGAGCACCTCGTGAGTCAGGTTAAGCCCTAAACCGTTATGCTCAAGCTTTTCTGCAAGACGAACGCTTTGCAGATTGTGGGCAAAGGCGCCGTCTGTAAGAGCGGCAAGCTCTCGCTCCCCTGCGTGGCCGAAGGGAGTATGGCCGAGGTCGTGCCCCATAGCGATTGCTTCGCTCAGGCTCTCGTTTAAAGAAAGCGCACGCGTGATTGTTCTAGCGATTCCCGAAACCTCAAGAGTATGCGTAAGCCGCGTGCGGTAGTGGTCGCCCTCGGGGGATATAAAAACCTGAGTTTTGTGTTTGAGGCGGCGGAAGGACTTTGAATGAATAATTCTGTCGCGGTCGCGCATAAAGCAGGTGCGAACCTCACATTCCTGTTCAGGCCGCGCTCTGCCGAGGCTTTCAGATGAAAGGCAGGCAAACTGCGAAAGCTCGCGGGCCTCTCTCTGCTCTTCTGTCTGTCTTATATTCATCGAACCGCACCTCCTATATAATTAATATACACCTAAACGACGGGTTTTCCTTTTTTTTGATAAAGCTTTTTTATTAAAACTTACAAAACGTCTTTGAGATACTTGCCGGTATGGGAGAATTCGCATGATGCAACCTGTTCCGGAGTGCCCTCACATACGATTTCGCCGCCGAGGTTTCCGCCTTCGGGGCCGAGGTCGATTATGTGGTCGGCGCATTTGATAACATCGAGATTATGCTCAATTACAACGACGGTATTGCCGGCATCCGTAAGACGGGCGAGAATATCAATAAGCTTATGGACATCAGCAATGTGAAGTCCGGTTGTTGGCTCGTCAAGAATGTATATCGTTTTGCCGGTGCTTTTCTTTGACAGCTCTGTTGCGAGCTTAACGCGTTGAGCTTCTCCGCCTGAAAGGGTGGTAGACGCCTGCCCCAGCCTTATATATCCGAGCCCCACATCGTTGAGAGTTTCAATTTTTTTGGCAATCTTCGGGATGTGTTTGAAGAATTCATACGCTTCCTCGCAGGTCATATCAAGAACATCGGCAATATTCTTGCCCTTGTACCTGACCTCGAGAGTTTCCCTGTTGTAGCGTTTGCCGTGGCAAACGTCGCACGTGACATAAACATCGGGGAGAAAATGCATTTCGATTTTGTTCACGCCATCTCCTGCGCACGCTTCGCACCTGCCGCCACGGACATTAAATGAAAAACGACCGCTTGAATAGCCGCGTGCTCTTGCATCAGGGCTCATGGCAAAGAGGTTTCTGATGTCATTGAATACACCTGTATATGTTGCCGGATTTGAGCGCGGAGTTCTGCCAATGGGGGACTGGTCGATATCAATAATCTTGTCAAGGTATTCAAGCCCCGTGAGCTTTTCGAAGCTGCCGGGATGAGTTTTTGCACCGTTTAATTTTGCCGCAAGGTGCTTATAAAGAATTTCGTTTGTGAGAGAGGATTTTCCCGAGCCGGAAACTCCGGTTATGCAAGTGAATTTGCCGAGCGGAATTCTGACATTTATATTTTTGAGGTTGTTTTCTTTTGCGCCGATAACTTCGATAAATTTCCCGCTTCCCTTTCTTCGTTCCGGAGGAACGGGGATTTTTTTCTTTCCGGAGAGATACTGCCCGGTAATCGAGCGCGCCTCACCGATGATATCCTCAACGCTGCCTGCTGCGACAATTTCGCCACCGTGAACTCCGGCGCCCGGACCTACGTCTACGATGTGGTCGGCGTTTCGCATTGTGTCCTCATCATGCTCAACGACAATGAGGGTGTTGCCGAGGTCGCGAAGCCGCTTTAAGGTTGAAAGAAGCTTTTCATTGTCGCGCTGATGCAACCCTATTGAGGGCTCGTCAAGAATGTAGAGAACCCCTGTAAGTGAGGAGCCGATTTGAGTTGCAAGGCGGATGCGCTGGCTTTCTCCACCGGAGAGAGTCCCTGCGCTTCGGGAGAGCGTGAGATATGAAAGCCCGACACTCTGTAAAAAGCCGAGCCTTTCGCGGAGCTCGCGAAGAATATGAGCTGCAATCTTCTTTTCGCGCTCGGAGAGGGAGGCTTCGATATCTTTTATAAAAGAGAGAGCATCGCTTACCGGCATATCACACAGCTCTGAGATATTTATTCCTCCGACAGTAACTGCAAGTGCTTCACGGCGAAGCCTTTTGCCTTCACAGGCCTTACAGGGAGTATGAATCATACATTCTTCAATTTCGGCTTTTGAGTATTCGCTTGCAGTTTCGTGGTATCTGCGTTCAAGATTTGCAACAAGCCCCTCCCAGGCTTGGGTATAGTCACCCTTGCCGTAGGATTTGTCGTAATGCAACGGAATTTTCTCGCCGCCTGTTCCGTAAAGCAGCGCGTTGTATGCCTTTTCCGGAATTTCAGATATGGGAAGATTGAGGTCGAAATTATAGTGCTTTGCAAGACCGTCATAATACATTCTTGAAATCGAACCGGGAACAGGGTTCCCCCAACCTGAGGCGCGAATAGCGCCATCAAGCACGGATTTTGTCTTGTCAGGGATAATCTGGTCAGGGTCAACTCTCAGAAGTGTTCCGAGCCCCGAACAGTCAGGGCATGCACCGTGGGGATTATTAAAGGAAAACATACGCGGAGTGAGCTCTTCAATGCTGATGCCGCAATCATCGCAGGCATAGTTCTGAGAGAAGGTAAGCTTGTCGCCGCCAATGACGTCAATAACACACAGCCCGCCTGAGAGCTTTGCTGCCGTTTCTATGGAGTCGGTAAGCCGGGTCTGCAGGCCGTTCTTTATCACAAGGCGGTCGATTACAATTTCAATATTATGCTTCTTGTTCTTTTCCAGCTTTATATCCTCGGAGAGGTCGTAGACAATACCGTCAACACGTGCTCTGACATAGCCTGCACGCTTTGCATTTTCAAAAACCTTTTCATGCTCACCCTTGCGCGAGCGCACAACGGGAGAAAGAATCTGAAATTTCGTTCCCTCAGGAAGCGACATAACCCGGTCGCAAATCTGGTCTGTCGTCTGTTGCTCTATCATTTTTCCGCAAACGGGGCAGTGGGGAATACCGATGTTTGCCCATAAAAGACGGAGGTAGTCATAAATCTCAGTGACTGTTCCGACAGTCGAGCGGGGATTTTTTGAGGTTGTTTTCTGGTCTATTGAAATAGCCGGAGAAAGCCCCTCAATGTAGTCAACATCGGGCTTGTCCATTCTGCCTAAAAACATTCTCGCATATGATGAGAGAGATTCAACATACCTGCGCTGACCCTCGGCATAGATTGTGTCAAAGGCAAGGCTTGATTTTCCCGAGCCCGAAAGCCCCGTAACAACGACAAGGCTGTCACGAGGAATGCTTACGTCTATATTTTTAAGGTTGTGCTCTCTTGCACCTTTTATAAAAATATTTTTATTCATTGCGGTAAATCTCTCCTTATGCTTGACCCCGAAGCTCTATTATTCTGTCGCGAAGCATCGCTGCATATTCAAATTCAAGGAGTCGGGAAGCCTCTTTCATATCCTTTTCAAGCTTCTTTATTATCTCATCACGCTCTTTTTTCGAAAGCTTTTCGCGTTTTACCTCCGTTGCATCCTTTGATATTTCAAGAAGCTCTGCAACATTTTTGGTTATGGTTTTCGGAACTATGCCGTGTTCTTCGTTGTATTTTGCTTGAAGCGTGCGCCTGCGCACGGTTTCGTCAATCGCGCGGCGCATAGAGCCTGTGACGGAATCAGCATACATTATTACCTTGCCGTGGTCGTTTCTCGCGGCACGGCCCATAGTCTGGATAAGCGAGGTTTCGCTCCTCAAAAAGCCTTCACGGTCAGCGTCAAGGATGGCGACGAGAGAAACCTCAGGAATATCAAGGCCCTCTCGCAAAAGATTTATTCCCACGAGAACGTCAAAGGTTCCAAGGCGCAAATCGCGGATTATCTCCATTCTCTCTATCGTTTCAACATTGTGGTGAAGATACTTGACCTTTATTCCGGCCTGTTCAAGATATGCGGTGAGGTCCTCTGCCATTTTTTTAGTAAGAGTAGTAACAAGAATACGCTCG
>JAZRPO010000058.1:0-10571 GCA_045649265.1 Eubacteriales bacterium | reverse complement strand
AAGTGGTGAGGATATGAATCTGATTGCAGCAGCAGATATAGGTTGGGGAATCGGCAAGGGTGGTGACCTTCTTTACAGCATCCCCGAGGATATGCGCTTTTTCAGAGAAAAAACCGCAGGCAAAACAGTTATAATGGGGCGCTCCACTCTCGAATCTCTCCCGGGCGGAAAGCCTCTCCCCAAGAGAAGGAACATAATTTTATCAAGAACTCTTTCGGAAGTTCCGGGCGCTGAGGTTTGCAAAAGCCCCGGGGAAGTCATTGAGCTTCTCTCCGAATCCCCCTCTGAGGATGTTTTCGTAATAGGCGGTGAGCAAATTTACCGCACGATGCTCCCCTTCTGTGACACGGCTTATATCACTCGCATTGAATCCGAAGCGGATGCCGACCGTTATCTTGTTAATCTTGATGAAGACGCTGAGTGGAAAATCACATACCGCTCACCTTTAAAAGAAAGTGGAGGAATCTACTTCGCTTTCCTGACTTATAACAGAATTAAATAAGTGAGAGAAAAATATAGCATGAGAAATATGATATGCACCCCAAAAGCCAGACACTTTTGGGGTGCATATCATTGTCGGTTGGATTTTTTTATTTTCATATTATATTTATATAATCAGAGATTTTTTCTGCGTGCATATCCGAAATATCTTTTATTTCGTCCCACGCGTAAGAGAAAGAATCGTCATACACCGCAGCGGTGAAAAAGCCTGCTTTTTTTGCCGTTCTTATTGCGACGACGGAATCTTCAAAAACCGCTGTTTCAGAAGGCTCCGTACCAAGAAGCTTTGCCGATTCAAAGAAGATGTCGGGCTTTTCCTTACCCACGCCCACCATCCTGCTCGTGCGGATTCCCGTAAAGTATTTTCTTATACCAAGCCTTGTAAGCGCCGCTTCTGCGAGATATGAATCCGATGCCGTTGCAACACACATCACAACGCCCTTTTTGCTGAGATACTCAAGAAAGTCAACAACTCCCTGTTTAAGGGGAACATCTTCAATATATCTCTTTTCGACCGTGCGGTTTATAGCATCCGTAATCTCGTCACGGTCGCCCGGAACATCATAGTCGCGCTGTATAAACTCAACCGCCTCATATACGCTCATGCTTGTAAATTTCCGGTCAAGATCCTCCAAGGGAGTTTTTCCGAGGCTTTTAATATATTCACTTCCTATTGTCTTCCATACGTGCATCGAGTCTGTCAGTGTACCGTCCATATCAAAAATTGCGCCGCGAATTGCCATCATTTTACCTCCAAGGGATTCGTTCCGGCGATAATTATAACAAAGTTTTTCCCATAAATCAAGCATATTGATACTCCGATTTTTATATGAAAACGCTATTGTTACAGTTGCGTTACAAAGCCAAAAAGTCTTGGTCTTGTCCTTAAAAACGGCTTGATTCCACGATTTTCCGCGAAACTACAGGTGTAAATAATTACAAAAGGTGTTGACAAATACTCAGAAACACGATATAATGTAATCACTCTGTAACCGGTTTGTAACCGCAAGTGACAGAAATTTTTTAAATTGCAGGTGAGAAGCATTGTCAAACGAGACGCATTTATCGGCCTCTGCAACGGCCTCAGTTGCTATGGCAGGCTCGGGTTCAACCCCTGTCCACAACAGAATATATAATGTGCTCTGCGGCATTCTTGCTTTTTTTTATGAGCTTTTCTCTGCTGTTTTATTTAAGGTAATTCATTTTGCAGTTATTTTCGGAACTGGTTTTCATTCCCGCATAATAGTTCCCTCAACTGTATTTTTGTTTGCGTTTGCAAGTATTGTTTCAAGTGAATTTGTCAAAGCGCGGGATTTTATCCGTGTCAAGTCGCATACAGTAACGGTTGCAATGGCTCGTTTCCGTGCAAACCGCTTTGCGCTTGCAGTCTCCCTTCTTGCAATCACGCTCACGCTTATCGCTTCTACCTTCTATGGTGTCGGCATTAAGATTATTGCTAACGGAGAAGAGCTTGGATATATGTACAGCCGTGACGAGTACAACGAAGCTCTCCGCTTTGTTGAAAACCGCGCAAGCGAAATCCTTGGCCGCCCGTACAGCGTTACAGTGCCTGTCCGTTTTGAGCTTGGCATTGTCCCGAGAGAAAAGGTCATCTCCAAAAATGCTCTCCGATCCTATTTCTTCTCAGGAATAGAAGAAGTGTCTCAGCTTTATGCACTTATGGTCGACGGCGAAGTTATCGGCGCAAGTCGGAATCGAGAAGTCCTCCAAGGTATGATTGACGACCTTCTCTACACAAATGACCCTACTGTCCGTGCGCATTTCGCGCAGGATGTTCAGATTGTTCAGAGGTATGTTGATTCCTCAAAGCTTATTTCTTATGACGAAATTCGAGAAAAGCTCACATCACAAATTCACTCTTCAAAGGAATACACCATCCGTTCAGGCGACACCATTGATAGAATCGCAAAAGAAAACGGAATGACGACAAGTGAGCTTCTCAAACTCAATCCCTCGCTCAGCTCAAGAAACCTCCGCGCCGGAAAAAAGGTCACCGTTGCAAAGGAAGTTCCTTTCCTTTCGGTTGAAGCTGTCCGCCGCGTTGAATATACCGAAAACATCCCGTATGAAACCAAAAAGGTTGAAGATGCTTCAATTTACAAGGGTTCTTCCAAGGTTGTCACAAAGGGACGTGTGGGAACTCGTACAGTCGTTGCTGATGTAACCTATGTTGACAACAAAGAGGTTTCTCGCGACATCCTTTCAAGCACGATTACTAACCAGCCTGTAACCGAGGTTGTTCATGTCGGAATAAAACCGCGCCCGAAGACAGTTGCAACAGGAAAGCTCTCGCGCCCCATAAGCGGCGGTATCATCTCTTCCAATTACGGTATGCGCCGGGGCAGTATGCATAAGGGTGTTGACTTTGCCGCAAGGACTGGTACTCGCATTTCTGCCGCAGACGGCGGAACCGTTACCTGGGCCGGCTGGAAGAGCGGTGGCTGGGGATATCTCGTAGTCATCAATCACGGCAACGGAATTGAAACCTTCTACGCTCATAACTCAAAGGTTACCGTCAAAGTAGGACAGAAGGTTGCAAAGGGTGAACAAATCGCAAAGATGGGAAGCACCGGAAACAGCTCCGGACCTCACGTTCACTTCGAGGTTCACGTCAACGGAAGATATGTAAATCCCTGGAAATATATTAAATAGCAAAAAACCGCATCCTAGTGGTTGTACTCTAAAGGACAGTAAAAGGTCGTAGCGTTTGCTACGACCTTTCGTCATTGTAAAAAGAATCTAATTCCCATTTTAAAGGGTTTGTGTTTATGTATTCCCATATTTTTTGATAATCTTTTTCATCACGAATTATATGGTCGTGATATGAGCGTTGCCATATTTTTTCATTATCTGTAGTATGTATCATTTTTGATACATTCATTTTTAGAAATCCTACCATTTTATCAATGACAGAGCGATGGTATTGTAGGGGCGATTCACGAATCGCCCGTTCTTCACAATCATTGTTAATTTCTATAATCAAATGAATGTGATTTGGCATAACAACATATTTAGGAATTGACACATTGAACCTGTCAGGTAACATTTTAATAATCCGCTCTACAAATTCTCCATATTGTGTTAATTTATTTTCGGGCGATTCGTGAATCGCCCCTACAATATTTGAGAATAAATGTTTCCTGCTATGTGTACATATCGTAATAAAATATGCTCCATTTTGCGAGTAATCATATCCTTTTAATCTTGTTGATTTTCGTTTTGGTAGTGCCATATCATTCTATCCCATAAAAAATTGACTCAAAATCCGTACACAATACTTCTTTTATTAAAATAATTTCGTCTGGATATAAGTGTCTTTGACCTACTTCTATTTTCGCAATTGCACTGCGTGTTATATCGCAACCTTGTAATTGCAATTTAGCAGAAAGCAATTCTTGCGTCATCCCTATAGATTCTCTGATTTTTCTAATATTATTCCCAATTTCTTTTTCTACTAATTTATTCATAAAACCAATCCTTTGCACTTAATTTAGAACAAAGTTCTTAACTTTATTATAGGTTTATTTTATAATGTAATTGCACTTATATAGGTGCAATTACATTATAAAAGGAGGTGACACAAAATGAAAAGATTTTTAGCAATTCTCTTAGTTCTGATTGTCTGTTTTTCGATGATTGCATCTGTTTCGGCAGCAAATGTTTGTGGAAATATAAGCGGAAATGCGAAATCGACAAAAACATTTACAATTAATACTGGAAGTAGATGGTTAGGTAGCGATAAAGTGAAATTTACTCAGACAAAGGGCACATATGAATACAGAACTCTGTTGAGCTCCTCAAAGACAAAAACAGATTATATGTGTTACAACGTTAGCTATCGAATCAAAGGAACTTCTACGTGGACAACAAAACAGTGGAAAGGTAAAAATCTAACGCTTTCTCTTAAAAAGAATAAAGTGTATGAGGTAAGGGTTGTTCCTTTCAGTAACATTGATATGTCCTTTCAGACTGGAAGACAAATTAGATCATGGAAAAAAACAGCAACTTGGAGTGTAACATCTACTAAAGGAATTATATCTTGTAACTAATTTGTCCGGAACTGTAACCGGCACTGTAACAAGCAGGGAAAATGTATATCCTTTTCCAATAATTTAGGATAATTCTACGACCTTATAAAAACGGGCGATTCGTGAATCGCCCCTACAATAAAAGGCTGAACGATAAAATTCGTTCAGCCTTTTGATTTACTGTCCTTAAAAACACTCGGCCTACCGGATGCGGTTTTTCCGTTTTTTATTACAGCTCTTCTATACTCTTGAAGCTATACCCCATCTCTTTCCATTCGGATAAAAGCTCATCTAAAATTTCAGCGTTTGTTTTTGATGTACTGTGGAGAAGCACTATTGCTCCGGGGTGAATCCTTTCCGTAAGCGTTTTCATTGCCTCTTTATGTGAGGGTTGTTTGTCATCATACCAATCAACATATGCAAGGCTCCAGAAAATTGTTTTGTACCCGAGTTCTTTTGCCATTTCAAGATTTTTTTCTGAAAATTTGCCCTGCGGCGGGCGATAAAACTTTTTCATGTCGCTTCCGCACAGGCTTTTATACTTATCGGAGAGCCCCAAAAGCTCAGCGGAGAATTTTTCTTTGCTTTCAATCTCAGACATATCGGGATGCGACATTGTATGATTTGCCACAATATGCCCTTCAGCAACCATGCGCTTTACAAGCTCAGGCTCGCGGTCGATGTAATTTGCAACAAGAAAAAAAGCTGCGGGAACGTTATGTTTTTTGAGTGTGTCAAGAATTTTTTCTGTGTTGCCATTTTCATATCCCGCATCAAAGGTCACATAAATGCATTTTTCATTTTCATCGCCTACGAAATACGCATCATATTCCGCAAGAAACTCTTTTGATGCGTTGCCGACCGGTGTTTTTCCCTTTTCCTTGAAGCTCAGGCCCCAATTCGAATAAGCCTCTCCAAGCGTTTCCTGTGCCGGTGATGCAGGAAAATATGGCAATGCGCAAAAAATTAAAAGAGCAACAAAAAACAGTGCAACAGTCAGCTTATGAACCTTTATAACCATACATATCATACCTTTCTGATTTTGATGATAAGCTTACTCTCTTTTACAAAAACAGAATATGATATAAATACGCCAAATATGTTGCATGCAGAGTAATATTTTGGTAAAATATAAGTAATGTTTCATACGGAGGTTTCAGACAATGGAATGGATTCAGGTTGCAATAATCACAACTCACGAGGGTGTCGAGCCTCTTACCTCGGCGCTTGAAGATACAGGTATTCGCGGCTTTGAAATTGAAGATGCCGCCGATTTTGACGAATTTATGCATGCGGAGTTTCCTTACCGCGATTATATCGACGATGGCCTTATAAACGAAAAACTCTCATCTGATGTCAAGGTTAAAATCTACATAAGCGCAAACGATGCGGGCCGGGAACAGCTTCTCGCAGTTGAGGAGCTTCTTTCCTCGATGCGCAAGGATGAGGCTTTCGGCAGCCTTGAGCTTTCTTTTGTCACAATGAACGAAGATGATTGGTCTGAAAACTGGAAGCAGTTTTTTCACCCTCTCAAAATCGGAAAGCGTGTTCTTGTCCGCCCGGAATGGGAGGAATGCGAAAATGACGACGGGCGCGTGGTCTTTACCATAAACCCCGGCATGAGCTTCGGAACAGGCTCTCACGCCACAACGCAGCTCTGCCTTGAAGCTATTGAGGAATACACAAAAGACGGCGACACGATTCTGGACCTCGGCTGTGGAAGCGGAATTTTATCAATTACGGCATGCCTCCTCGGTGCAAAAAAAGCAACTGCTATGGATATAGACAAAAACGCAGTGGATATAGCCGTTCGCAACGCAGAGCTCAACGGAGTTTCTTCCGAGAAATATGCGGCATTTGCAGGTAATATTCTCGAAGATGAGGCATTAAGAAAAAAATTTGCAACGGAAAAATACGACATTGTTGCAGCAAACATTGTTGCGGATGTCATAATCGGAATTTCTCCGTTTGCGGCTGATTTTATTCGTGACGGTGGTATTTTCATAGCCTCAGGAATCATAACCGAGCGTCTTGACGAGGTTCTTGGGCATATCACGAAAAGTTTTGAAATTATCAAAATTTGCGATAAGAACGATTGGGCTTCCATAATTGCCCGCCCATTGCGGAAATAAATATCTCCGTTTGGGTAAAACTTATAAAGTAATGCTGGACAAATTCAGTTTTTTTTGGTAAAATATAGAATATGATGTCGTATTTGGAGAGTGAATCGTTGTGAAGGAAAATAAACAAAAGAAAGAGATTACGGAAACCGTAAAAAAGGATTACGTCACAAACAAGCTCTTGCTTGTTTTCACGCTTGCATTTGCGCTTCTGCTCCTGTTCACAAACATCGGCAGGATGATGAGAAGCACAGCTACCTACATGGCTGCCTGGAACATCGCAAAAATTGTATCCGGCATTTCTATTGCTCTTTTCGTTTGCGGAATCATAATGATTATTGTTGAGAAAGCAAAGGGTATTGACACGAAATATAAGCTCCTTGCAGGGAAAAACATATCCGTAGCTGCAGCTGTTATAGCGCTCTGCTCCATCGCGCTTTCCTTTGTTTTTTCTTCAAGTATGCTTATGCTTATTTACCTTTTCCTCGTATCATTTGTTGTTCTCTACATTGTTTATTATTCTTATCCGCGCGATTTCTTTATGATAGTTCTCTCGTCCATACTTAGCGGCACTGCTATCTGGCTCCTGATTTCCGATATCGTAAATTCAGCAGATGCTATCATCCTTTCAGTTGTCGGAGTCCTCATCGTTCTCCTCGCAGTATTTACAGTCTTCGTTCAGGTCAAGGGCAATAAATTCAAGCTTTTCGGCCGCGAATTTAACCCTTTTCATTCCGATGCGAAATTTACTCTTGTGTATCTGTCATATGTTCTTTCTCTTTTAATTTTAGCTGCTGCCTTTCTTGTTGCAGACCTTGCTGTATATTTTGCATTCGGCTTAATAGGATACATTCTTCTCATCGGCATATATTACACTGTTAAGCTTATTTAAAAGTTTTTTGAAAAACTCTTGACTCAACGCATTATTTACTTTATAATAGACGAAGTGAGTTGGTACTCGCTTGATAACAACAAAATATCGGCTTTCATTTTCGACTTGGAGAAGTACTCAAGCTGGTCGAAGAGGCGCCCCTGCTAAGGGCGTAGGTCGCGAAAGCGGTGCGGGAGTTCGAATCTCCCCTTCTCCGCCACAAAGTCCGTACACGAAAGTGTACGGACTTTTTCTTTTTTCGCTCTTCATTTTTCCTCTGAAAAGTTGTCACAATCTTGTCAAGTACGAAATTAAAAAAGTGCTATAATTTATGGTAGTGACACTTTCGGAGGTCCTTTATGAATTTGCGCGCATTCATATTGGTCGCTCCGTGCGCGCAAAGCGTCCCGTGTATTGCAAAAGCAATACAAATATACTATAATTAAGGAGGACTATTATGAATAATTCAAGCAACAATAATTGGGTTACACAAAACCCACTATTTAAAAACAAAAACCAGCGATACTATTACGACTTCGGAACAGGAAAACAAGTCGAACGCGAAGAAGTCAAAGAAAAAAGAGATGCCATTCTCAACCACGCAGTCAAAACCTCAACCGAACCTCAGAAACAAAAGAAGGACGATTTCTTAGATGGATTCAATGACCCATTCGGAGAAAAGAGTGAACAAGAGCGTCAGAAAAATGAACAGGAGCGAAAAGAAAAGTTTGCAAATATCCGTGCTAACGCCGATAAGCGAACCTGGTCTTCGCAGAATGATTCGTTCCTTGAGGGTTTTAACGGAACTTCAAATGAGCAGAGGGTAAAATTCCCTAATACCCAACTTCACGCTACACCGAGTAATACAAATCTCATGTTCCCCAACACCCAACTCCAGGCGAAACCTCAAGATTACGGACTGATATTTCCTAATACGAAGCTTCAGGCGAATCCCCCTATGTTCCCCAATACTCAAATTCATGCAAAACCACAAAATAACGATGCTTTTCTCGAAGGCTTTAATTATCCAAACGGAGAAAAGGAAAGATGGTAAGAAGAAACGATATCAAACTCTAATTCATTTCAACCAAACATTTTAAGTATTGCTCCTATGGGAAGAGAAGGTCGTATGTGGTGTTGGATTGCTGCTGCTTCAATGGTCGATGATTATTATCATCCGGGAAGTTCTGTATCACAAGAGGAGATTGCTACTCAATTAGGTAAAGGACGAACAGACGGTGGCTATATTGAAGAAACCTCCGGCTTAGGAAAAGGTTCAAGGTCTTGTACGACAAGCGGATTTAGCGACCGTATATCACCCAGCGAGCTTACATATGAAAAAATCCAAGAAGAAATGCAGGGCAAACATCCGATAGTACTCTTAACAGAAACAGGAAACAACTACTCAAGTGAACATTATGTTGTTATCGTCGGATGTTACACAAACAGCAAAGGCGAAAAGTATGTGGTAGTCAATGAAACCAGAGAAGAAAAAACAAAGACAGGGATAAATGGAGTTCAAAGACATATACCATACGAACAACTCAAAAGGAGCTTTTCTACGGGTAGAGGTGCAAACCAAAGAATTAAAGCTTTTTATACTACCAGACCCGAAAAAGATTCGTATCACAAATAGTTAGTGGTTTTGCTGTTGTAAAACTTAATATCTATCCCTTGGCATTTGCCGAGGGATAGATTGAAACAAAATATAATAAGGGAATGTTTTTATGAAAAGAATGGTATTGTTTATTCTTGTTTTGTTGCTTGTTTGCGGATGTGCAGAATCGCAAAAGAGTGCAGTTTCAGAAGTTGCACAAGAAGTCTCCATTGACGATGAAAAAGGCTATATATTAAAGTCGTTTGATTACTACCACAACGAGGGTGGTATATACAGCACGTTTGCTTTTTTGAAAAATCCGTTTGTTGAAATAGAAGATGTGCTTGTTGGTTCAGGCGAGCATGTTCTCTTTAAAGAGATGGACGGTAAATTGGTTTTGAGTGCGTTGCCCGGGTATAACGGAAAGCCGCATATTGATTTATTCAGTTCTTCTGCGGTCTTATTCGGTTTCAATTCGGGCGAACACTGCTCAGAAGCGGTAGCCTTTTTGTGTGATGAAGAAGCGATAAGGAAATGTTTTACGGACAATGGAGTTCGGGATATCCGTAAGATTGAAATTCTGGGTTTTATGGACGAGAAGGTAGGATATATCGCCGTGGCTCTGACGGAAAATGAAGCGTATTATATGACGATTCCGATTGCGGAAGCGGAGTATGGAGATTATATTTATCAAAAAGTATATACAAGTGAAGCGTTCAAGAAGCTTTACGCGCCAAGAGCGGCAGATGTATATATTGACGGAAAGAAAATGGAGTCTCCATCTACAACATTACTTGGGGAAAAGTATCTTGAAATGGATATATTAAGCTTTTTGGAGGCTCTTGGTTATGAGTGTAAATACGACTCGAAAAAGCAGGAGATTGCCGTAGGTAAAGAGAAAATAAAGTTTGAGTATAATGAAGAAAAAACAACTCATAGAAACGAGTATGAAGAGTTTTTGAAATGTGCCCCTGTATATGATGTAACGATTTACAAGCCAGAGCCTTCAGATGATATGAACTGGGCGATCTTACGAAATGGCAGATTTTTAGCTAACGCAAGAGTTATAGAAGGTTTTTGCTACAGGGCAGGGTATGAAATTGAATATCGATTTGACGATATGAGCGTGCATATATTCAAAAAATAATATAATGAATACGACACTATGTGCAAATATATGCAATAGACCTTTGCCGACTACTTAATCTAAACTCACATTCGTTTACCTTCCTTACCCCTGCGAAAATCACAGGGGTATTGTTTTACATTGTGCATATGAATGGCAGTGCTCCTTCTCCGCCACAAAGTCCGTACACGAAAGTGTAGGGACTTTTCTTTTTTCGCTCTTCATTTTTCCTCTGTAAAGTTGTCACAATCTTGTCAAGCACCAAATTAAAAAAGTGCTATAATTTATGGTAGTGACACTTTCGGGG
>JAZRPO010000057.1:0-17167 GCA_045649265.1 Eubacteriales bacterium | reverse complement strand
CATAGGATTTATAATGCCTGCAAATAACGTGCAAATTACAGCTGTTTTTGCAATAACTCAGGATGCTGTAAAAAACACTGTCAATGTAACCTTTGACACTATGGGAGGCTCTGCTTTCGGAGGTGTTGATGTTACAGTGGGTGAATGTGTTGCAAAGCCTGAAAACATACCGACAAAAGAGGGATACGTTTTTGACGGCTGGTATGCAGACGCTTTGGGGACGCTCCCATTTGATTTTTCAATGCCCGTAACCTCTGCTACTATCATTTATGCAAAGTGGGCAGAGCCGGTAGTTGAGGTTGTACCTGACAATGCATTTTCTGATGTAAAGCCGGGAGATTGGTTTTATGCACATGTTATGTCGCTTGCTGAGAAAAACGTGATTTCCGGTATGGGTACCGATGCGTCGGGCAACCCGTATTTTGCTCCGCAGGCCAATATAACAAGAGCTCAGTTTGTAACGATTCTTCTCAATCTTACAGGTGAAAACTTATATAAGAATTTTGTAATTTCAGCAGTGTTTGACGATGTCAAAGAGGATGCCTGGTATGCAGATGCTGTTGCCTGGGCGTATTCAACAGGTATTTCAGGCGGAACAGGAAACTCCAAGTTCAGCCCGGATAGCTACATCACTCGTCAGGACATGGCTGTTATGATATCAAACTATGCTTTAAAAGTCGCAAAAAAGACGCTTCCCGATAGCGTTGAAAAAGTTGAATTCAGTGACAGCGAGCAGATAGCTCAGTATGCAAAGGCGAGCGTTGAAACAATGCAGCGAGCGGGAATTATCTCGGGTAGAAGCAATAATCACGGAGCTAAGTTTTTTGCACCGCGTGACTTTGCAACACGCGCAGAAACCAGCAAGATGATAGACGTTCTCCTGACAAAAATTTAAAATTTCAGCGCCACTGTGTGTAAAAATCACCAAAAGTGTTTCACTTTTGGTGATTTTTAATATGTAAAGTATAAAGACAGAGACGATTTTTAAGAGCCTCTTTTAATATCATGAAAAGTCCTGAGTTTAATTAGTATCAAAAAGCTCGGTGTTGTTTGTAAAAGGAGTTTTAATGTTATGATGACCATAACCGTATCCGATGTCTCCATCAATCAAAAATTGAACACTGTCTATCTTGGGAAGTTCCGTAAGCGTGTTTACTATTGAAAAAAGAACTACTGTTTCCTCTTTTTGCTTATGAATGGCATTTAAAATGAATTCTTTTGACACATCAACAAAACAGACGCCCTCGTCAAAATATACATCGTTAATGACTGTATCCTCGGGGAAGGGACTATCATAAGAATCAGAGGTTTCGTTTTTCAAAAGCAAAACGACTGATTTTTCAAGGGTTTCATCAGGAGAAAGAGAAATCTCCGCAGTTTCTTTTACAACCTCAGTAAAGTTGTCTTTTGTAAAATAAAGATTAACTGTATGAGTTTCATAATGTGCCCGAGGAAGCTGAGTGACAAATTCTTCAGCGCTGAATATTGTTGATTTGCCATCGCACGAGATTGACACCTCGTCAATTCCAGGAAGGGAGCACATGGTATTTACTATTGCGCTGTTAAGAGCGGTAAGGTCGAAAACATCAAGATAGCGATAGGAAGGTGAAAGAACAAGATCACACCTGTTGTTGTTTAGAGTAAGGTCGATTAACCTTACACGACTGAAAAAGGGAGATACAAGGTTTTTTTTGGGAGGGGAATAGAGCTTGAAAAACAGCTTATTTGCGACATCTTCAATGTTTGTCCCCTCAATAGAAAACTCGCATGGTACAAGCTCATTTGCTGAGGCGGAAGAAAAATAATAGGCTTTGCAAGGGATTGTATTTTGGGAATGCGAGTGCGAACATCCGCATAGCAGAAGCATTGCAAGAAAAAGTGAAAGAAGCTTCTTCATCGTTTTTCCTCCTCGGTTATAAGTCTGCGCAACTTAACAGTGAATCTTGCACCGCCAAAAACAGAATCAGAAATCTTTATGTCGCCGCCGAAAGTTTCAATGTTTCGTTTGACGATTGCAAGGCCGAGGCCGCTGCCTCCACGTCCGTCGTGCCCGCGCGATTTGTCAACACGGAAGAATCTTTCAAACACACGCTCTCGGTTCTCGGGAGCGATTCCTATGCCGGTATCATCAACAATGAATATGCACCATTCATTTTTTGAATAGAGATATACTCTTAAAGTTCCTCCAACGAAGTTGTATTTTATCGCATTATCAATCAGATTGCTGACAATCTGATTCGCGCCCTCCATGTCGGCAAGAACGTTGCAGTTTTCTTCAAGATAGCTCTCAATGGTGATGTTCTTATTGGCTGCAATGAGATATAGAGATGTAAGGGAGTTCTTTACGATTTCAGTTAAAGGGACGGGGGCAAGATTTGTTAAAACTGAGTTATCAAGCTGGGAAAGAACAAGCAGCTTTTCCGCAGTATGTGACATACGGTCAACTTCGAGAAGAATATCATTCATAAACTCGCGTGTCGTCTCAGGGTCAATGTTTTGAGTGCTTGTGATTGATTCGCACAGGAGCTTAGTCGCGGCGAGCGGAGTTCTGAGCTCATGCGAAGCATCAGAAACAAACGCTTGTCTCATCTGTTGAACATAGTTAAGATGCTCATATATATTGTTTATTTCTTCTATTACAGGCGTAAGCTCGTTATTTTCGGATGTCTTGATCTTTTTTGAACCAAACTCCATTGCTGTTTCTTTGATTTTGGCGTGGAGATTTGAAATTTTCCGATTTAAAAGCGTTGAAACGAGCAGGGCAATTAAGAAAAAAAGTATAAGTATTGCAAGAGAAGAAAGGATAAGTGACAAATTTGTTGCATCAAAGATATAACGGAAGGAAAGGTCGCTTTCGAGGACAAGAAGCGCACCCGAAACATTTCCGTTATAAATGATAGGGATAGAAACGTAGCTCTCAATTCCATCGGGAAGAAATACACATTCAAAAGAGGTCTCTCCATGAAGTGAAGAGCGTATTGCGGGGATGAGAAGGATTTTTCCTACGAGGTTATCAATGCTTGAGCTGTCGTATTTTATTCTGAAAACAGAGTCGGTAATGATGATTCTTCTTTTGATATCTGGCGAGTCTGTGCTATCAGAGAGGGCAGGTGTTCCAAAAGGTGAAAGTGACGCCGAAAGGTCCGATGCCACTGAACGCAGTTCAAATTCTTTTTGTGAAATTGTTGCAGAACGAAGGCCTGAATATGTTGTTAGAGCATATGTAAAGATAGCTATGAGGGAGAAAAACATACACAGGAAAAAAATCTTGACCGACATACGGTCAAAAAGCTCGTTCTTGAAAATCCTACGCTTTAAAATAGTATCCAACTCCCCATTTAGTGAGAATGTATTCCGGTTTTGCCGGATTGGTTTCAAGTTTTTCTCTGAGGCGCCTGATGTGAACATCAACAGTTCTCATATCTCCCGGATATTCATACCCCCAAACTATATTGAGAAGATTTTCTCGGCTGTAAACTCGCCCGGGAGACCTCATTAAAAGCTCAACGAGGTCAAATTCTTTTGCAGTAAGAGGAACGGCAATTCCGTCAACAAAAGCATTTCTTTGCTCAGTATCAAGTATGAGAGAGTCCGAAATAAGGCGGGTGTTCTTGAATTTCGAGGATGAAGATCCGGCGCGTCTGAGGATTGCACGGACACGTGATTTGAGTTCCAAGATATTAAAGGGCTTTGTTAAATAATCGTCAGCACCGTATTCAAAGCCTAAGAGCTTGTCCTTATCCTCGCTCTTTGCAGTGAGCATTATAACCGGAACGGTTGAAAATTCACGGATACGGCGGCATGTTTCAAGCCCGTCAATCTTTGGCATCATAATGTCAAGTATAATAAGGTCAAGATGCACACTCTTTACAATTTCGAGCGCATCTTCACCATTATGTGCAGTTTCAACTTCATAGCCTTCGTTTTCAAGGTTGAATTTAATACCCTTGACAATAATTCTTTCATCGTCAACTACGAGTATTCGCATAAAAAGCCTCCTGAGTGTAATTTATCTTCTTTAAATCTCAATATAGTGTGATATTTCTTCAAGAAGCGAAGTTCCGATTCCTGAAACATCGCAAAGGTCCGAAACTGACTTAAAATCTCCATGCTCGTTCCTGTAAGCAACAATCCTTTCTGCAAGCTTCGGCCCTATTCCTTGAAGAAGGTCGAGCTCCTCGGCATCAGCAGTATTAATATTGATAAGATACTCAGATGCACTTTCGCTTGCAGGGAGGGCAAGCGTCCCGTCGGTTGTATCACGAAATGACAGGAAAGAGATTAGAATAATAAAAAGCAAGGTTATTGCTCCGAGAATATATTCGTGGCGTAAAAGCTTCATAAATCGTTCCTTACATTATTGTTGTTTAATTAAGATAAATCTGTTATAATAGTTTTGCAAACAAAAATTGCGGAGGATGAAAATGAAGAAATTCAGGATAATATCATTACTGCTTGTCTTTGTTTTTTCGCTTTCGGGATTTGCCGGAGCGATAGAACAAATTGATATTGATTCGAAAGCGTCCATATTGGTTGACGCAACTGATGGGCACGAAATCTATTCCGAAAATGCAGACACAAGGCAATACCCGGCTAGCATAACAAAGCTTATGACAGCGCTGCTCGTATCAGAGAATATTTCTGATTGGAGCGAGGTTGTAACCGCTAATAAGACCGCATTTGAAAATCTTTCGGCAGCCGGTAGCAGTATCGGCATAAAAGCGGGAGAGAAAATGTCGGTCGAAAACCTGGTTATATGCCTCCTTGTTGCAAGTGCAAATGAAGCGGCAAACATTCTCGCCGAGCGGGTTTCCGGAAGTGTTGAAAATTTTGTCGCGCTTATGAATAGCCGTGCCTTGGAGCTTGGGCTTTCGGGAACGAATTTTGCCAATGCCAACGGGCTCCATGATGAAAACCACTATACGACGGCACGTGATGTTGCAAAGCTTGCGATGGAGGTCAGAAAGCACCAACGCATCCGCGAAATATATGGGATGGATAAAGCAACAATTCCTTCAACCAATATGTCGGAAGAAAGATTCTTTTTCACTACAAACTCACTCATATCACAATATAAAGAGCGTGGATACATATATTCAAGAGCTGACGGAATGAAAACCGGAAGCACAACTCCTGCCGGGTTATGTCTCGTAGCGAGTGCTGAGTATAACGGAACAGAGCTTATTTCTGTTGTGCTCGGAGCTGAAAAGGATGAAGAAAGCGGGCTGAAAGGGAATTTTGTCGAGTCAAAAAGACTTCTGGTCTGGGGGTTTGAAAACTTTAAAAGGAAAACGCTTCTTTCATCATCGGATCCGGTGTGCGAGGTTTATGTCGAATCTGCAAAACATAGGGACTATGTCGTGGCTCATATTGAAAATGATTATTCAGCTCTTATGCCCAGCGACTATGATCCCCAAAAGGTGGAGCTTGTAACTGCTGGCAATATTACCCTTGAGGCCCCTGTGAAAAAAGGAGATAAGGTCGATACTGTCAAGATAAGTTATGACGGTAGGGAATATGCTGAGCTTGACCTTGTTGCAGCAGATGATGTTGAACGCTCAATAATAGCATATACAATAAACGCAATTAAGAAGTTTATGAAAAGTCCGATTGCTTTGTTGGTTCTGCTCGGATTTGTTCTTATAATCGTAGGGTGCGTGGTTTATACCATAAGGTACAACAAAAAACGAAAAAAACGGAGAAGGTATTACAGATAAAATATTATTTCTCAGCCTCTGCAGGTTCTGCGGGGGCTTTTTGATTTTTTTTGTCGGCTTTTTTATTGGGGCAGGAGCAGTTTTCCGGGCATTTGCGAGTAACTTCGCTCTTGTCAAATGTTTTTGGAGCTGAATCAGATTCATCGTTGAACTTAACACGGACCTTGCCTGTAAGGAGGCTTACGTCTATAACTGTGCCATCACCATAAGGAGTGGAAACATCAGCACCGATCTTCGGTGTTGATTTAATAAGGTCCTCATATGCTTCTTGTTCATATTTAAGACAACACATAAGTCGTCCGCACGTTCCTGAAATCTTAGTCTGATTAAGAGATAGATTCTGTTCCTTTGCCATCTTAATTGAAACAGGCTGAAAATCATCAAGGAAGCTTGCACAACAGAACGGACGACCGCAAATTCCGAGGCCTCCAAGCATTTTTGCTTCGTCGCGGACACCAACCTGACGAAGCTCTATGCGGGTTTTAAAAACAGATGCAAGGTCTTTTACGAGATTTCTGAAATCAACTCTGCCATCAGCGATAAAATAAAAAATAATCTTAGACCCGTCAAAAGCGTAGTCGGCATTTATAACCTTCATTTCAAGGTTATGGGCATCAATTTTTCTCTGGCAGATACCGATTGAATCCTTTTCCTTTTGGCGAAGCTCTTCGGCGTTTTTGATGTCAACAGCAGTTGCAACGCGAAGAACCTTGCGAAGGGGAGCAACAATCGTATCCTCCGAAACATTATGCCGGGCTTCGGTGACAATTCCGAGTTCTGTGCCTCTTGCAGTTTCAACGACAACATAATCGTTAACACTCAAAGAAAAATCTACCGGATCAAATGAATATGTTTTTCCGCCGTCGCGGAAACGTACTCCTATAATCTCTTTCAAAATTCAACCTATCCTTTCAAATCTGCACGCGCAGATATATATGCAAAGTTACAAATAAGGGAGCCGGTTATATGTGAAGTTCCCACATTTCTCAAAACCCCGGATTTAGCATCTGCAACCAAAGCTATTAAATCCGAAAAAACGCGAGTTGGGAAAATTTTTGCGAGGTCCTCTGAAACAGAGGGAACAGCAGATAAAAGTCGGCTGTGCGCCTCGGTAGATAACACGAGCGCATCACGAAGTATGAGAATGAGTTCATTGAGAGCCAGAACGAAATTATCTCTGCCGACTTTTTCAAGAGAGGAAACTGCTTTGAAAATTTCAAATTCGTCTTGCGAAGCCAAAGCCCGAGCGATGATTTTTGCACTTTCAGAAGAATCGGAAGCCGCAGCATCCGATAAAAAGGAACAAACTCCGTCGCATGTTCTTATAAGCTCGCTACGTTCTTCCTTCGATAAATGAG
Source organism: Eubacteriales bacterium (assembly GCA_045649265.1). Lineage (GTDB taxonomy): Bacteria > Bacillota > Clostridia > Oscillospirales > JAAYXM01 > SIG480. Next base: position 10,092 of record JAZRPO010000057.1, on the reverse strand, counting down.
GCAGCCTTTCGTCAATAATGACGGAAATTTCAGCATCGGAAAGCGGAGAAAGTGCAATGTGAGCGGTTCTCGAAACAATTGTAGGTAAAAGGTCACTGAGATTATAACACAGAAGAATAAAGAAAGTAAATACAGGCGGCTCCTCCAAAATTTTCAAAAAAGCATCCTGCGCTTCGTGAGTCAGAGAATCTGCGTTGTTAATAATATAGACCTTTCTGTCCGAATCGTTTGGACGGAGAAGCGCGTCCTTTTTAAGATTCCTGATTTCTTTTACCCCGATTGATTTGCCGCCTTCGGGGGAGATATAGCGGATGTCGGGGTGTGTCAGATTTTTTGCTTTCAGGCAGGAATTGCAGATGTTGCACGGTTTTTCGTCTTCACTGCAAACAAGCGCACGGGAAATAAGCGCGGCAAGCGTTTTTTTGCCAATGCCGCGCTCACCTGTTATAAGAAGAGCGTGAGGGAAAGCGTTGTTTGCGAAAGCAGAATTTACGTAATTTTTTGCTCGCTCGTTTCCCAAAAAACCGTCAAAATTCATAGCTAAATTTTCTCAAAACGCTCAACATCCAGCACGAATATCGTTGCACCGCCAACGGAAATTTCAATCGGAACCGAAGGAATCATACCGATGTTGAATTCTGATGTAGCAGGAACAAGCTGCTTGCGGCTTTGTGAATGTTTGTTGATTATTGAAAGAACATCTTCGAGCTTTTCATCTTCAACACCGACGAGAATAGTGGTATTTCCGGTTTTGAGAAATCCGCCGGTTGTTGCAAGCTTCGTAACTGAAAAACCAACTTTTGTGAGATTGGAAATGACGGTATTTGCATCGTCTGAGTTGATTATAGCCATTACCATTTTCATGAAAAATTACCTCCTGATGTTTTATATTCGAGCAGCTTCTCCGCAAAAAACAGAAAACTGCATTCTGGCTAAATAAATTCTCTGTAAATATCTGCAGAAACGTAAATCGGATTGACATCAAAAATCGCAGTATCGCCGATGTTGCAGGGGATATCGGAAACATCACAGATTGTATGTGTCATTCCGATATGGCCGAGAACAGAGGCGCGACGGTTATTAATAACGGCATAAAGGCTTTTTTTAGTGAGAGTACGTTTTATATCCGAAAGAATGTAGAAAATACAGTCACGCAATCTGTATGTGTCTCGCATTTTTTCCACGTACAGGCCGTGAGAATATCCAATCGGCAAGATTGCTATGCGAACAGGCTTTTTAACAGTATATGCTCCGCTATAACCGATTTTAGAACCGGCGGGAAGCCACTTCAAGTCACATATCCGGCTTTCAAGGTAACCGACACGCGCCAGATTGCTCCTTCTTGATTTGAACGGCAACCTGCCTGTAAAGGCCGAGCCGATTCTAACGGCATCGCCAAGCTCTCCCGAAAACCTGAAAAGGTATGATGAGTTTGCGAAATGGACCATTCCGCAGTCAATACCTCGTCCGGACAACTCATCAATAACAGAATACAGAGAGGAAACCTGCTCGTCTGTGACTTTTTTACTTTTGAAAGCTTGGGTCAGGTGCGTAAAAATACCGCAGGGGAAAAGAGCAGGGAAGCTTGTAAATGCAGAATAAATTGCATCAATTTCGGTAGGGTTAAAGCCGTATCTACCCATACCGGTGTCGAGCTTTATGTGAACCTTTGCAACCTTGTTCTTTGAAAGGGAGATTCCGTTTGCCAAAACTGCGGCTTCGGTGTTTCCGATAGTCAGAATAATATCATTTTCAATGAGCGCCGAAAGCTCGTCCGGCAAAGCGGTAGAGCAGAGCATAAGAATCTCTGTATCCGGCAGATTGAGCTCGCGGATTTTCAGAGCATGCGCAACCTCCGTAACCGCAAAAAAACGGAGCCCGAATGAGTGGAGAAGGGGAACGTATTCAGAAATCCCGAAGCCATATCCATTGCCTTTAACAACGGCAATAACCGTGCTGTCGCCGGCTCTTGAAAGAATCTCAGAAACATTCTGCTCTATTTTATCACGTTGAATAACAAAAGAATTCATATCTTTACCCAACCCCTTTATTTATCTTATTTGCGATTTTTAAAGATAAAAAGATGTTTGCGAAGCTTGCGGTAGATGGGCTCACCCTTTTCAATCATAAAATGAACGGGCTTATTGAAGATATAGTCAAACTCGCCGATGAATTCACACAAATCTCCGTTGAAGCCTTTCTTAAAGCGGTAAAGGCCATAAAGAGGGTTGTCCTCGGAAAGGTCACCCGAAACACCACGGAAATCGTATATTTCACAGCCAAGCTCCACGGCCCACTGAATCATATTCCATTGGAGCAGGTAGTTTGGCATGAGGTTTCTGTACTTATTTGAGGATGCACCGTAAAGATACCAGACCTTATTGCCATAATGAATTGCAAGAGTTCCTGCAATCGGGGTATCGCCGGAATAAGCCATGTAAAGACGGCAGGAGTCACCAAGGTTTTTCAGCATATTTTCAAAATAATCTGCAGAGCGGACCACAAACCCGTCACGAACGCCGGTTTCAAGCATCATATCTGAAAAATCGGAAACTGCTTCAACTCCGCACAGCTTTATTTCGACACCCTTTCGCTGGGCAACACGGATATTGTAGCGGGTTTTTGAGTGGAAGGATTCCATAAGCTCATCCTCGCTTCTACCGCGAATGGGAAGCCTGAAAACGAAGCGGGGCTGGATTCCCGAAAAGTTTTTTCCGGTATCACGGTGTTTAAACCCGAGCCGTTTCATAATATCGCAAAACTCAGTATCAGAAACCAAAATATCGGGGTCAAGCTTTAAGCAATATGCATGATGTTTCTCGGCAAGTTTTTTTGCGCCGTCCATCAGCTCTTTTAAGGTTGCCTCATCGTGGGGATCACAAACAGGTGCGCGAGCACCGTACATAATCGTATACGGGAGAGTCGGCGTGCGGCGGATAAGGACCGACATAGCGCCATGAATAGCGCCGTCATCCCCGCGAACAAAAAGGCCTTCCCATGTCCATTCCGGTTTCTGCTTGCTCCAAGCATATGATTGAAGAAAATGCCCGTTAGGATGTGAAGAAACAAACGCTTCATATTCTTTAAGGGTTTCCTTAGTGACAAACTCGACCATCTGAGCCTCCGATAAATATGGTAAAAATTTTTTATATACTTTGCCAACGATATTATAACATATTTTTACATTTGTTACAAGTGAAAAGTTTTAGCTTCCGTAATCCTTCTGCAAAAGAGAAAAGCCCGAAAGCACATGAATTAAAGAGCTTTCGGGACTTTGTTTTTACGTTCTTCTATAACGATTGTTGGGCAATGAAATTTCAGTAAGCGCAAGCGAAGTTTCTTCAGCACAAAAATTGCGGGCACGGGCAAGGTCGGCAAGAGACAGCATCCCGACAACGTGTCCGTTTTCAACAACAGGAAGTCGCCTCACTTGCTCATCTGCCATAAGTTTTGCGGCATATGAGCAGTTATCGCCCGGGGCGACTGAGACGATTCCCCGTGTCATAATCTCACGAAGCTTCGTTTCCTCCGGCGGGTTATCATATGCAACGCAACGGATTGCAATATCACGGTCGGTAACCACTCCGCGAAGCTTTCCATCCTTTGAGCACACGGGCAATGAACCGATGTTGTGGCGCGCAAGAAGCCTTGCGGCACGGGCAACGGAATCATCAGGCGAGAGAAAAATAACATTTGAATTCATAATGCGGGAAACGAGCATAAGAAAACCACCGCCTCAACAGTTTTTATGAGTTAATTATGTTCAGTTGCCGGCAAAAGTATTCAAATAAAGAGGCAGCTGTAAAAATGCAGCTGCCGGTTGTTTGGTTATTTGTTTAGTTTTGAGCGAACATAGTCAATCTGGATTTCTACGGATTTTACGCTTGTTCCGCCCTCGGAAATGCGCTTTTCAACACATGTTTCAAGTTTTATCTCTTCATACAAGTCATTTTCAAAAAGGTCAGAAAATGTTTTGTACTCGCTGAGGGTGAGTTCTTCGAGCACTTTTCCCTCTGCGATGCATTTTGCAACAAGCTGCCCCGAAATCTTATACGCACTGCGGAAGGGGAGCCCATGCTTTACGAGATAATCAGCAAGGTCAGTTGCGTTTATAAAACCCTTTTGCGCGGCACGTTTCATATTTTCTTCAATCGGCGTCATTGTTGCCAGCATCGGAGCGAGAACTTCAAGACACATCTTGGCGGTTTCAACAGCATCAAAAATGCTTTCCTTGTCCTCCTGCATATCTTTGTTATAAGCAAGGGGGAGACCTTTCAAAACCGTCAGAAGCCCCATAAGATCGCCGTAAACTCTGCCCGTCTTTCCGCGTATAAGCTCTGCCATATCCGGGTTTTTCTTTTGTGGCATAATTGAAGAGCCGGTGGTATAAGCATCTGAAAGTTCAATAAATTTAAACTCCCAGCTTGACCAGAGAATAAGCTCCTCGCTCAAACGCGAAAGGTGCATCATGAGAATCGAAAGAACGCCTGCAAGCTCAACGCAGAAATCGCGATCGGAAACGCCGTCAAGGCTGTTGAGAGAAATCTCCGGAAATCCGAGTTCCGAAGCTTCAAGGCGCCTGTCGGTGTCGTATGTAGTGCCTGCAAGAGCGCAGCTTCCGATAGGAGAAACGTTGATTCGTTTCCTGCAATCAGAAAGCCTGTCGATATCACGCAGAAGCATCATTGAATATGCCATAAGATGATGCCCGAAGGTAATCGGTTGTGCTCTTTGAAGGTGGGTGTAACCCGGCATGATGGCAGCTTTGTATTCTTCTGCCTTATCCGTGAGAGCAGTGATAACAGAAATGCACAGCTTGCGGATTTCGTCACATTCATCTCTGAGGTACATACGCAAATCAAGCGCGACCTGGTCGTTGCGGCTCCGTGCCGTGTGTAGCTTTTTCCCTACATCACCAAGGCGCTGGGTAAGAACCTGTTCAACGAACATATGTATATCCTCACAGGACATATCAAATTCAAGCTTTCCCGAATCAAGGTCAGACAAAATGCCTGAAAGCCCCTCGATGAGAGTATCTGCCTCAGCTTTAGAAATGATGCCTTTTGCACCGAGCATCATAGCGTGAGCCATGCTGCCTTTGATATCCTGCTGATACATTTTACAATCAAAGCGGATTGAGGAGTTAAAATCGTCAGCAATGCTGTCGGTAATTCCGGAAGTTCTTCCGGCCCACATTTTTCCCATATTAATTCTTCCCATCAACGATTGCCTGAACCTTGATCGGAAGACCAAAGAGATTAATAAAGCCGTCGGCATCCTTCTGGTCATAGTCGCTTTCGCCGAAGGTTGCAATCTCTTCGCTGTAAAGAGAATAATTACTCCATACACCTGCGTTTATGATGTTACCCTTGTAGAGCTTAAGGCGAACCTTACCCGTAACCTTCTCCTGAGTCTTGTCGACAAAAGCTGAAAGAGCTTCGCGGAGCGGGGTAAACCACTGCCCGTTATATACAAGCTCTGCAAATGTAATAGAGAGCCTCTGCTTTTCGTGAAGTGTCATTTTGTCAAGACAAATGGATTCAAGAACGCTATGCGCCTTGTAGAGGATTGTTCCGCCCGGAGTCTCATAAACACCACGGCACTTCATGCCGACAAGGCGGTTTTCAACAATATCAATAATGCCAATGCCGTTCTTTCCGCCAAGCTCGTTGAGCTTTAAGATAATATTTTTTGCGCTCATCTTCTCACCGTCAAGAGCAACCGGAACGCCCTGCTCAAAGTCAAGCTCTACATATGTCGGAGCATCGGGAGCAGCAATAGGGGAAACACCCATTTCAAGGAATCCGGGTTGTTCATACATCGGCTCATTGCCGGTATCTTCAAGGTCGAGCCCCTCGTGTGAAAGGTGCCAGAGGTTCTTATCCTTTGAGTAGTTTGTTTCACGGTTAATTTTGAGAGGAATATTATGCGCTTCTGCATATTCAATTTCCTCATCACGAGACTTTATATCCCATTCACGCCACGGAGCAATAATCGGCATATTCGGAGCAAAGTGCTTGATTGCAAGCTCAAAACGAACCTGGTCGTTGCCCTTGCCTGTGCAACCGTGAGCAATAGCATCTGCGTTTTCTTTGAGTGCGATTTCAACAAGACCCTTTGCAATGCAGGGGCGGGCATGGCTTGTTCCGAGGAGATAATCCTCATAAACTGCGCCGGCCTTCATTGTCGGGATGATGTAATCGTCTACATATTCGTCTGTCTGGTCGAGAACATAGAGCTTTGAAGCACCGGTTTTGATTGCCTTTTCTTCAAGCCCGTCAAGCTCGTCTGCCTGACCGACGTTACCCGAAACTGCGATTACCTCACAGTTGTTATAGTTTTCTTTGAGCCATGGAATGATAATTGAGGTATCAAGCCCGCCTGAATATGCTAAAACTACCTTTTTGATTTTTGACTTATCCATTTCTTATGCCTCCAATAAATATTTATTCAAATTAATGTAGATATTATACACCTGTTTTCAAGGAATGTCAAGACTAAAATTAATATTTATTCAAAAAAATGAATAAATATTTTAAAATAGTTCAACGACCGAAGAGCCTTGCCCTTCGGTCGGATTATGAAGAAGAAATTACTTTGCTTGGAGAAGGTGAATAGCAAAACCGCCAAAGTCCTGCTTGAGGTAAGCTGCGACACCGGGAACAATTGATTCCGATTCAATCGGGAAGCCGATTCTCTCAACGTATGCCATAGCACGGTCAAGGCTTGCAGTCTTGATAGCGATGTGGCCGAGTCTGCCGCGGCCGGGTGCCTTCATAACCTCAACAGCAGTTCCTGCGAAAACAGAGCTGTTGCCGTTCTTTATCGGAAGGCCGAATGCCTTTGTAAAGAGCTCGGCAACTGCGAGCGCACTGGCTTCGTTTTCTGTGTTGATGCCGATGTGAGCGAGAGTGAAGTCGAGAGTCTTCTGAACTGCCTCACGTGTGAGGCGTGTGATTTCGTCAAACTTTCCGTCCTTAATAAGAGCATCCTTAACCATCCAGCTACCGCCGCAAGCGAGAATCTTCGGGAAGGCGAGGTATTCGTTGATGTTCTTTTCGCTGATTCCGCCGGTCGGCATGAACTTGATTCCACCGTAAGGTGCGCTCATAGCCTTAATAGCGTTAAGTCCGCCGCAAGCTTCTGCTGGGAAGAACTTAACAACGTCGAGACCAAGCTCGATTGCAGCTTCGATGTCTGATGGGTTGCTGCAGCCGGGAGTGATCGGGATGTTCTTTGAGATGCAGTAAGAAACAACCTTTGGGTTAAGGCCGGGGGAGACAATAAACTTTGCTCCTGCGGCAACAGCCTTGTCAACCTGCTCGGTTGTGAGAACGGTGCCTGCGCCGATGAGCATCTCCGGATATGCCTGTGACATGCGGCGGATAGCTTCTTCGGCAGCATCCGTGCGGAAAGTGATTTCAGCGACAGGAAGACCGCCGTCGATAAGCGCTTTTCCGAGCGGAAGTGCATCGTCAACGTTGTCAATCTTGACAACGGGAACAACGCCGTATGCACCGATTTGTTTTAAAACTTCGTTCATTGTGGATGACCTCCTGAAATTCAGACATTTATGAAAAATGTCACAAAATATAATCTAATGTAAAGAATACCATATAAGGAAAAGGTTTTCAAGCATTATTCTCAACCAAAAGAATAAAATTTGGCGAAAGTATGTATCTGAAACTTCGTGTAAGGTGTGAAGTTTGTCGGCTTTTCCTGCAGAAGAGAAACAAGCAGATGTGGAAGCATAAAGGCTTTGTTTTTGAGAAAATATATGTTATAATGAGATTGGCTTAGAGGTCAGGCTCATTATTTTTTTTGAAATATGACAGATTACAAAAGAAAAGGACAGTGAGATAAAGTGAAAATGGTTGGAGCAAAACGCGTTTTGCGCCAGGTTATTATCGTATTGCTTGCGCTGTGCGGAATCTTCTGCATTATGCTATCTTTCTTTTTGAATTCGATAGACCGTGGCAATGAGGAGCTCTCGCATGAGAAACTGTCGGTTAATGATGAGCTTTCAAATCGGGTAACAAATATTGCGGTTTTCGGGGTGGACAGCCGAAATGAGAATGTCGACGGTCGTTCGGATGCGATAATTATTCTTTCTGTTGACGGTAAGCATAACAAAATCAAAGCTGTGTCGCTCATGCGCGACAGCCTTGTCAATGTTCCGGGCTATGGCAAGAAAAAGCTCAACAGCGCATATGCGATAGGTGGTGTTGAGCTTGCGATAAAAACAATTAACGAAAACTTTGGTATGAATATTTCTGACTACGTTTCGCTGAATTTCAATCAGCTTGCGGGGATAGTTGATGCACTAGGAGGAGTTGAGGTTGAAGTAACCGAGGCTGAAAGAAAGAACGCGAACAAATATATAAAGGAAATGGCAAACGAGGCCGGAGAAGAAGCGGATTTAATAAAAGAGTCAGGCACAGTCACGCTATACGGTTATCAGGCAGTTGCATATGCGAGAATAAGATATGTCGGCAATTCCGATTTTGAAAGAACCGAGCGCCAGCGTGAGGTTATGCGTAAGCTTCTTGATAAGGCGTTCGACACGAATCCGATAAAATATCCCGCGCTTTTAAAAAGCCTTATACCTATGGTTGAAACCTCATTGTCTAATGCGGAAATCTTAAAAATTGCGGGAGAGGTTATTTTCTTCGGGAAACCCGAGTTCGAAGAAGGCAGATTCCCGATTGACGGAACGTATAAAACAAATTCGAGCTACGCAATGGTATATGACCTCGAAGCAGCAACGGAAAAGCTTCACAGCTTTATATATAAAGACGAGCCGTTTTACGAGCCAAAGTAAGATGCTTTGCACAAACAAGAAGAGGCCCTGTGGTTAGAAATCAACCACAGGGCTTTTCTGAAAAAACAGTAAATGCCTTTTTTCTTTCGGCGCAGGCAGGGGAGTAGCACCAGGAAGAAATGTGACCTTCGGTTATGAAATAGTCGCTTTTCTTTATAAGATGGAATGCCTTTTCTTTTAGTTTGTCAATTATAACAAGTTTGATTTTCATTTTTTCAGGAATAATGTTTTTAATAAAGACGGAAACACGGTCACCGACATTCAGTCCATCATAAAGCTCTGCAAGACCTGAAAGGTTTGGCGCAATCTCAATAAAAATTCCGTAATCTTCAATTCCGCGTACAATCCCCGTGACTGTCTGCCCGGCGGAAAATTTCGCCGCGTTTTCCTCCCAGGTTCCGAGCAGCTCGCGGTGCGTAAGAAAAACTCGATTGTTTTGAGTGTCAAAGCCGGAAATAACTGCAAAAATGTTATCCCCCACAGAAAAACGGTCTGAGGAATGTGAGATTCTTGAAATGGAGAGTGATTCAATCCCCAAAAGCGAAATGTTTCCACATCCAATGTCTGCAAACGCGCCAAAGGGTTCAAGATGCGTAATAGTTGCCGGAATAATATCTCCGGGCATATGCTCCGAAAAGAGGTGAGTTAAAGCCTGCCTTTGAGCTTCCCTTCGTGAGAGTAAAAGAGTTCCATCATCAAGGATATCCGTGATAACGCAGGAAACCGGCTTTCCAACACGTGAAATTATTGCAATTTCCCGCGTTTTTCCATCTTCAATACCAAGTGCAGTCCGGCTGTGAGGAATAATGCCGCAAGCATTGCCGAAGCTTACCATAAGGTTGTGTTCAGCATCACAAAGCGTAGCTATTCCCTCTATAATTCTTTGTGTTGAAAAAGCCTCTGAAAGAGCTTCTGTGCAGCAGGTTAAGGCTTGGTTTTCGGCTGAATTTATCAGTGAGCCTTCCGGCAAAAACTTTTCTTCATACATATCCTTGCTTCCTCCTCATATGGGTTTTCCTTAAAATATATATGCAGAGAGTGGAAAGGATATTTGTATGGTTCCGATATATAATCATGCTGTCAAATCAATTTTCTAAGGTAGCGCTACATAAGTAATATGAAAAAATATTTTTTAAAAAGGTTGATAGTTTGATTTTTCTGTGCTATAATACTTCTCGTTAAATGCACCTGTGGCGGAATAGGCAGACGCGCCAGATTCAGGTTCTGGTGTCAGCGATGACGTGCTGGTTCAAGTCCAGTCAGGTGCACCA
>JAZRPO010000056.1:0-25854 GCA_045649265.1 Eubacteriales bacterium | reverse complement strand
TGTTTTTTGCAGATTATATGAAGATGTATTTGCCTTTGACAAAGAAGCGAAAACGGCATATCGAGGATACTACTTATGCCGGATATTGCGAAAGTGTAAAATATCCTATTGAGCCATATTTCAGAAAGAAACAAATTCGACTTAAAGAATTAACGTCAATCGATATTCAGGAATTTTATGATGTGCAGTTAGATAGAGTAAAAGCAAATACGGTAATTCATTATCACGCTATTATTCGTTTGGCATTATGTTATGCAAGAAAGATGGGATATATTAAAGAAAATCCTATAGAACAAGTTGACAAACCTGATAAGAACCATTTTGTCGGAAGTTTCTACACACCGGAAGAAGTAAAAGAACTTATTACTATGACTAAAGATACAAAGCTTGAAATTGCAGTTTTATTTGGATGTTATTATGGTTTGAGAAGAAGTGAATGTGTAGGTTTAAAATGGTCAGCGTTTGATTTTGAAAACAACACCGTTACAATCAATCATTCAATAGTATCTACTTCTGTAAACGACAAGAAAACCCTGATTGTTAAAGACACAACCAAGACAGTTGCGACAATGAGGATAATGCCACTTTCGGAAGGTATAAAAGAACGCCTTCTCGAAATCAAGGCACAGCAAGAGAGAAATAGAAGTAAATATAAAAAGGCGTATAATAATCAATGGAGAGAATATGTTATGGTTGATGAGATTGGAAATTTAATTAAACCTGATTATATAACTGCGGCGTTTCGTAAGTTCCTTATTAAGAATAATATGAGGGTAATACGATTCCACGATCTTCGCCATACTTGTGCATCTTTGCTACTTAATAACGGTAAAGGAAAAGTAACTATGAAGGATATACAAGAATGGTTGGGGCATAGTGATTATAAAACCACTGCAAACATATATGCTCATTTGGATTTGAGTTCAAAAAGAGTATCGCTCGACACATTATCAGCCTTGATAGGTACTTGAGTGGTCAAAGCGTACGGATTCGGGCTTGAGGGAACTTTTTGGGAAAGAAAACTGGGTTTCTGAATGCTCAGAAACCCAGTAAAATGGCGGAGAAGGTGGGATTCGAACCCACGTGCCCGCAATGGACAAAACGATTTCGAGTCGTTCTCGTTATGACCTCTTCGATACTTCTCCCTATGTGTATTTTAACACTTCTCAAATGCGATTTTGGGATCTGCGTATGGGAAATGTTATAAACTTGTATTAAATTTTCAATATAACTGAGGGAACTTTTGAAAATATGTTCCGCAAAGTTCCATTAGATTCCTCTAACTTCCGCTAAATTCCTCTAAGTTCCAAATAGACCACCGGATTTCTCGATTTCGAGTCAGCCCCGTTATGACCACTTCGATACCTCTCCGTGTGTAACAAGCATTATTATACAATAACTTTAAAAGGATTTCAACTATTATTTATAAAAATATGCACCCCAAAAGTGTCTGACTCTTGGGGTGCATATCGCGAGTACGTGGATTTTTTATATTCTGGATTATTCTTCTGTTTTTGCTACTTCGCGTTTTTCAAGCTCCGCGTAAGCATCCTTGCGAGAGAAGTTTGTTCTTCCCTTATCGTCAATACCCATGAACTTAACCCATGTCATATCGCCGACATTGAGAACATCCTCTACCTTCTCAACCCTGCGGTTTTCGAGCTTTGAAATGTGTACCATTCCGTCCTTACCCGGAGCGATTTCGACAAATGCACCTATCGGGATGATGCGGACAACCTTACCGTAATAAAGCTCGCCGACAACGGGGTCAAGAACGATTGTTTCAATAACCTTCTTTGCGTTCTTGCAGGCCTCGGCATCAATAGCGGAGATGTAAACGTTTCCGTCATCATCTATATCAATCTTTGCACCTGTTTCTGCAACAATCTTCTGGATAACGCTTCCACCCTTACCGATGACATCACGAATCTTTTCGGGGTCAATCGTCATGTGAAGCATCTTGGGAGCATATTTTGAAAGCTCAGCGCGCGGAGCCGGAATGCAAGGAAGCATAATCTCATCGAGAATCTGGTATCTTGCATCACGTGTGATTGTGAGCGCAGATTTGATAATTTCAGGAGTAAGACCGTCAATTTTGAGGTCCATCTGAATAGCTGTGATACCTGCTTTTGTTCCGGCGACCTTAAAGTCCATATCACCATAAAAGTCTTCAACACCCTGAATATCAATAAATGTGAGCCACTTGTCCTCGTCTGTAACAAGACCGCAGGAGATACCCGCAACGGGAGCCTTAATCGGAACACCTGCATCCATGAGAGCAAGGGTAGAACCGCAGATTGAGCCCTGAGAGGTAGAGCCGTTAGAGCTTAAAACCTCAGAGACGAGGCGGATGCTGTACGGGAACTCTTCCTCGCTCGGAATAACCGGTTCAAGCGCACGCTCCGCAAGAGCACCGTGGCCGATTTCGCGGCGGCCGGGGCTGCGGCTCGGGCGGGCTTCACCGACAGAATATGACGGGAAGTTGTAGTGGTGGATATATCTCTTGAACTCTTCTTCGTAGATTGTGTCAAGCTTCTGCTGGTCAGCAATTGTACCGAGAGTTGCGATCGTGAGAACCTGAGTCTGACCGCGTGTGAACATACCGCTGCCGTGAGTTCTCGGCAAAACTCCTACCTCAGCTGCAAGCGGACGGATTTCGTCAAGTGCACGGCCGTCGACACGCTTGCCTTCAAGCAACCACTGACGAACAACTATCTTCTGGAGCTTGTAGAGACACTCTCCCAGGAACTGCTCCATATCGGGATACTTTTCTGAATATTCTTCGATAAGCTCATCGGAAAGAACCTTCAAACGCTTGTCGCGGATTGTCTTGTCATCTGTATCCATACACTCACGGACACGGTCAAGAATGTTTGCGCGAAGCTCTTCATAAAGCTCGTCGTCAAACTCAACATGGTCATACTCGAACTTTTCAAGGCCGATTTCAGCCTGAATTCCTGAAATAAACTCAACAATCTTCTTGATTTCCTCGTGAGCAAGCATGATTGCGTCATACATAACGTCATCCGGAATCTGGTCAGCACCGGCTTCAATCATAACAACTTTTTCAGCAGTACCTGCAACGGTGAGGTTGAGCGAGCTCTTCTCACGCTCTGCTGAGGTCGGGTTAACGACATATTTGCCATCAACATATCCGATGCTTGCTCCTGCGATGGGGCCGTTCCACGGAATATCCGAGATTGAAAGCGCGATAGATGTGCCTATCATACCTGCAATCTCAGGTGCGTTGTCGTTATCAACGGAAAGGACTGTTATTGCAACTGCAACGTCGTTGCGGAGGTCCTTCGGGAAAAGCGGACGGATAGGCCTGTCAATCAGGCGGGATGTGAGGATTGCACGCTCACTCGGCCGGCCCTCACGGCGCATAAAGCTGCCGGGGATACGGCCTACTGAGTAAAGGCGCTCTTCAAAGTCAACTGCGAGGGGGAAGAAATCAATCCCTGCGCGCGGCTTATCCGAAGCTGTTGCCGTAACAAGGACGACGGTTTCGCCGTAACGCACAAGACATGCGCCGTTTGCAAGCCCTGCCATTTTGCCGGTTTCGACAATAAGCCTTCTTCCGGCAAGCTCTGTTTCAAAGACTCTGTTTTTTGAAAAAACCATTTCTTTCATTTTTTTCGCTCCTTTTTTAATTTCCGGAGCTTTTTCGCTTTGGGTTTAGCACTTGCAGCCGCCGCCAAATATGTTTGGCGATGATTCCAATTGCTAAACAAAACCATATGCGAAAAAGCGCCTGTGATGTTTTTATCCCCCGGACGGAGCTCCGCCCGGGGGACTTTCAGACTACTTACGAAGTCCGAGCTTTGCTACGATTGCACGGTAGCGCTCAATGTCCTTCTTAGCAAGATAGTTAAGAAGGCTGCGGCGGCGACCAACCATTTTGAGAAGACCGCGACGAGAGTGGTTGTCCTTGTGGTGTACCTTAAGATGCTCTGTGAGCTCTGTGATACGCTCAGTAAGAACTGCAATCTGGACCTCCGGTGAACCTGTGTCGGTTTCGTGGAGACGGTTATTTGCAATAACCTCTGCCTTTTTCTCCTTGAGAATCATTCTTTTCACCTTTCTTTCTTAAAATTTACCCCAATTTCGAAGTGTTCGGCGGGTGAACTCCCCGATAGACGGGCGTTATATCCGAAAACTGCGAAATGGGCGAGTGCTTTGCCTATGCCGAAACTACGGCAACTTAGCATGCTTAGTTATTTTATCATACGTTTTTTGAAAAGTAAATACTTTTTTAAGTTTTTCTCATTTTTTCATAAATATAATATTTTTTTAGATTGTATGTAATTTTCTTTGCCATTACACATTAAATGTGATACAATATTGTCAAAAGATTTTATATTAGCGGAGCAGTTCTATATGGCCGGAAAAATATGCTCTTTTTCAGGGCACAGACAAATATATAAAATACACACTACCTCTCTTCCGAAGCTCCTTGCCGACACGGTGGATACGCTTATTGAGTCGGGCGTTTTTCTGTTCCAGAGCGGCGGTGCTATGGGTTTTGACCTGCTTGCCGCGCGGGTTGTTCTTGCCGCGCGAGAGAAAAACCCATCGGTCCGATTGCACATGCTTCTTCCCTGTCGGGATCAGACGCAACATTGGCCGAAAAAGCTCCGCCTCGAATATGAAAGTATTCTCAGTCTTGCAGATGAGGTAACCTACATTTCCGACAGCTATAACGAGTTTTGTATGCATAAGCGCAACCATGCTCTCGTCGAATCTGCAGACATTCTCCTCTGCTATCTCATGCGTTCCTTTGGCGGAACAATGCATACCGTAAACTATGCTTATGACAAAGGCCTTCAAATCATAAACCTCGCTGCACTTCTTTAAAAACGGACGGGTGATTTTATGAAAGAAATTACAAGGTCAAGCATTTCTCTCCCAAAGCGCGAAGCTGATTCGCACAAGGGTGACTATGGCCGCATTCTTTTAATTTGCGGAAGTGAAAAATACACAGGGGCTGCCTTTTTCGCAGCAAGTGCTGCCGTAAACTCGGGGAGCGGGCTGGTTTTCCTGTCCGTCCCGGATAAAATCCGACCTGTGCTTGCCGCAAAGCTGAATGAACCCATTCTCGTTTCAAGAAAAACGTCGGGAAGCGGGTTTGATGCAACGCTTCTCGGGTGCGGAATCGGCATTTCAAGCACTTCACGCCGATTGCTCAAACGTGAGCTTTCGCTTCATTCCGCACCGCTTGTGCTTGATGCGGACGCTATAACGCTCCTTGCAAAAGAGGCAATTTCTCCACAGCTTTCAAAACGGCAGATAATCATTACTCCTCACGAGGGCGAGTTTTTGCGCCTTGTTCCTGAGTTTTGCCACGAAAGGCGCGAGGAGTTTGCTTCAAACTACGCAAAAGAAAATAATTGTATTCTTGTCCTCAAGGGTCATCGGACAATCACCGCAACACCAACCGGCGAAATATACATCAACACAAGCGGGAACCCCGGCATGGCAAAGGGAGGAAGCGGAGATGTTCTCGCCGGCATCATAGCCTCTCTCATCGGTCAGGGCATACCCTGCGAAAAGGCTGCATATATTGGAGTGTGGTTGCACGGTGCTTGCGGCGACCTTGCCGCAGAACGCTTTGGCGAGTATTCAATGACTCCTTCGGATATGCTGTGCACCCTCAAATCCGTTATACGCGAGGTGTCAGAATCAAAGTGAATGTCCGCAGGCTTATTCTTTTTTCTTTTCTTTTTGTTTTTATTCTTTTTTCCGCTTGCAGAGCAGAAGACAGCGCGAGGAAAAACCTGGTTTGCTCTCTCTCCGCCATATACGATGCAGAATACACCGCAAAAATAACTGCGAATTTTCCAACACGGGAAACTTCATTTACAATAAACTACTCCTACACCCCCGAGCTCTCGCGTGCATCTGTTATTTCTCCGGAAGATGTAAAAGGCATTTCTTACAGTGTAAACGGAGAGAACGCAAGCCTTGAATTTGACGGCGCAATCCTCGAAATCGGCAAGCTTTCCGAAGGTGGAATCTCTCCCTTTTCCTGCATAGGCGACCTTCTCAATTCGTGGAAAGTCGGCGATTTTTCAGAAGTCTCCCGCTCTTCAATGTACGGAAAAGATGCATTGCTCGCGATTTCGAGGCTTACGGAAGAATACGGGGAGCTTGAATATCGGACCTGGTTTTCAAAAGACGAATTTCTCCCGCTCTATTCTGAAATTTTTTCAGATGGGGCTCGCATTATACAGTGCGAATTTGAAAGGAGTATACATAACAGAAGATGAGCACTTTGAACAGAAGCAAAGCAGAGGTAAACCTCAAAAACCTCGCCCACAACTTTATTCAGATTAAAAAGTTTGCAGGCGGTGCTGACATAATCGCTGTGATAAAAGCTGATGCTTACGGTCACGGTGCGATTGAAGTTGCACGAGTCTATGAAGAGCTCGGAGCTTCGATTCTCGCAGTCGCCTGCCTTGATGAGGCTCTCGCTCTCCGTCAGAGCGGCATCTCATGCCCTATTATGATTTTCGGCACCACGCCTCCTGACTTTGCAAAGACACTTTACGAAAACGACATTATTCAGTCGGTTTACAGTAAGGATTATGCAAAAAGTCTTTCAGAAGCTGCCGAAAGCTTTGGCGGAAAAATCAAAATCCACATAAAGCTTGATACGGGCATGACTCGCTTTGGTATATATGCACATCCCGGATCTGAGCACGCAGCAGCAGATGAGGCATATGAGATCACGAAGCTTAAAAACCTCACAGCAGACGGGATTTTCACTCACTTTTCCGAAGCAGAAAGCCCTGACACCTCATTTACCGAAAGCCAGTTTAATTCATTTTTGCGCGTAATTGAAATCTTAAAATCACAAGGAATAACTTTCAATTTTTGCCATTGCGCAAACAGCGCGGCTGTGGTAAACTATAAGAAAGCACATTTGAATTGTATCCGTCCCGGACATTTGTTGTATGGATACTCACCCGACGGAAAGAATATTCCCGAGCTTGACCTTCGCCCGGCGCTTACCTTCAAAGCGCTTATAGGCGATGTCCGCAGGGTTTCTCGCGGCGATTCTCTGAGTTATGGCCGCACCTTTGTAGCAGAGCACGATATGAAGGTTGCCGTTGTTTGCATCGGATACGCAGACGGCGTTTTGAGATCGCTCTCAAACCGCGGCGTTTTCCTCATAAACGGAAAGCGCGCCCCTATTCTCGGAAGAGTTTGTATGGATTTAACTCTTGTGGATGTGACAAACATCCCCGATGTAAAGCCGTTTGATGAGGCTGTTATATTTGGTCAGCAGGGTTCAGCTCTTCTCTCTCCGCTTGAACAGGCAAAGGTTGCAGGCACAATCTCTTATGAGCTTTTCACCTCTGTCTCAAAGCGTGTTGAGCGCACATATCTGCGTTAGAAAGCATAAAATACTCCGGAGGGCAAATGAGAATTTTTTGAAATTTTCAAAGTGCTGATTAAAATATGCACGCTTGTGGAAAAATATAGTTGTCGAATTACTTTTCGGCTACTACATTCCTTCGGAGCGTGAATTTAAGTGAATTACAGCATAAAACGAGGAGATATTTATTACGCCGATTTAAGCCCCGTTGTCGGCAGTGAACAAGGTGGAATGCGCCCTGTTCTCATAATTCAGAACGATGTGGGAAACCGTCACAGCCCAACCGTTATTGCGGCGGCGATAACCTCTCAGATTAACAAGGCAAAGCTTCCTACCCACATTGAGCTTGGTGGAAAGAGCTTCGGCCTTGCCAAGGATTCTGTCGTTCTGCTTGAACAGGTCCGCACTATTGACAAAACCCGCCTGAAAGAAAAAATGGGGAGGCTTGACGACTCTCTCATGCACAGAGTTGATGATGCAATTGCCGTTAGCTTCGGGCTTTCCGGCAATTAACAACAAAAGATAAATTACACGGAGGTATATCGAAATGAAACAGAGAAAATGGAAAGCTATCACATCTGCAGTTCTTCTCGCCGCCCTTGTTGTTGCCGGGGCTATTGCGATTGCGGCTGAATATGGAACTTCTGAGGACCCGCTCGTCAGTTTAAGTTACATAAACAACGTTCTCGCTCCCGAAATTTCAGAAAAGGTTGACGAGATAATCGCAGAAAAGACATCCTCTCTCGGTTCCGAGCTTGATGAAAAAATAAACTCAATTTCAGGAGAGATTGAAGACAAAATTTCTCAATATACCTCCAAAAATGCCGAAGACCTCATAACAGATGCGTTTGTTGCAGACGTTGCGGCAAAGGTTGCTGAAAAAGTAGGCGCTCAGAGCTCTTCATCTGCCACCTTTGCTCTTGTTAAACTCAAAAGCGGGCAGACTATCACGGCAAAAGTCGGTTGTGAAGCACTTCTCCGCCTTGGAACTGCAACGTGCGTATCCTCCGGCACGCCCGGTCTTATAGATATGACAACCGGTGGCGACCTTGCCGGCGGAAAGAATCTTGAAAAAAATCATATCTACCTCTGCACCGTTGACGGTCGCGGAATCCGCGCGACAAGTGATGCAACTCTCCTTGTTCGCGGACCATATACAATTTCATAAACACGCAAAAGATAAAAAAGCTGCTGCAACGCATGTTGTAGCAGCTTTTTATTATAACTTATTCGGGAGGCATCACCATGCAGAAAACCCTACCCCTCTATCTCGGGCCGTCCGTCATCGGCTCCGTTGTTCTTGAAAGTAATGAGCATCATCTCTCCGCCGTTGCCAAAACCTATGCCGATGTTTCGGGAATCTGCCGTGCCTACATAAAGAGCAGTGACGGAACGCTTCTTATAGGAGTTCTTTCTCCCCAAGAGAATGCATTCTGCGCAAAAAGACATTTCAGCAAAGCATCGCTTTTGGATGCCGGAATTCGTCCTGAGGAAATTACATACGCTTATGTTTTATGCAAACAAACAGAACCTGCACCGACCTTCACGGAATGGAAACCCGTTGAAGCTTTGCCCGAAAACCTGTTGCACAGCAAAATACTCTCAACCCTTGCGCTCTCACGCGGCGCGATGGTTGACAGACAGGATTCCCCAACAAAAATTGCCGTTCCCCTTTTCACGGGGCGCCCGTTTCCCCGTTCCGATGTTTTGTGCCTTATGACGCCGTGCAGAATAGACGGAGAGCTATTCGGGGTTATCGGAGTTTCAAAAAAGGGCGCGCCTGAAAAATTTTGAGCTACCCTGCAAGAGCATCATAGCTCGATACCCCGAAAACCTCAATGCTTATCCGGTTTGGTACGCAGACTATAACCTCGCCCTTTTTTGAGATTTCTCCGCTTTTTACGCAGATCTTGTCGGGACAGGTCGCAGAACTCACCCTTGCAGCGCCGCCGGATATTTCGACCGTACAACCGTTAACCTCAACTGTCTTATCTTCAATAAGCGAAAGCTTGTAAGCGGGGCGCCCGTCATGTGATACTTCAACCCATTCACCGTCTGCCTTGAAAGCATACGGAACAAGCCATATGCTGATTGCAAGAAGCACCACAAGCACAATTATCGCAATATCACCTGTGCGCAACTTCATAAGAATACCCCTTTTCTTCATTTGGCAGGAAGCTTTCCCAGAGCCCCTCGGTCAGCGTTACCGTCTTATCCTTTCCAATGAGCACGAGCTCAAAGCCGCCCCTTTCTCTCCAGAAGGAAAGAGCGTCTTCCTTTCCCATAACATAGAACGCGGTGGAATACGCATCGGCTTGTGCTCCGTTTTCTGATATGACACAAACTGCGCTTAACCTGCTATCCGCCGGAAGGCCTGTTTCAGGGTTTAAAATATGATGATAGCGTTTACCGTTCTTTTCAAAATACCGCTCATAATCTCCCGAAGAAATCACAAATTTCCCCGAAAGCGGCAGTGCAAGCACCCAGTCATTTTCGCTTCCCTCGGGATCTCGGATTGCAACTTGAAAAGTCTCTCCACCGTGCTTTCTACCGTGGACATATACGTTTCCGCCAAGCGATACAACTGCGCCTTCTATATTTTCTCTTTCAAGAATTTCTTTTATTATATCGGTTGCATACCCTTTGGCTATTGCACCAAAATTGAGCTTTGCTCCATTTTCAAGAACAAGGCTATCATTCAAAACCGAAACATTATCCGCCTTTGAGGCTGAAAGAGCATGGGCTATCTCCTCTTTGTCGGGGAGATAGTTTTTTTCACCTATGCCCCAAAGCTCGATGAGAGAACCGAGATATGGCGAAAACGCTCCGCTTGTTTCTTTATAAAACTTCGTTGAAATTGCATAAAGCGCCCTTGTATGCTCTCGCATTTTTCCTCCCTGCTCTTTGTTAAGCTCAAAGAGCGCACCTGAGCCGGGAGACAGCTCATCTGAAATTTCATTAAGGGTTTCTGATATCTCATCTGCTACCGCTTCATTTTCGGGATATAGTGAAAAGCTCGCGACAGTATCCATAACATAGACCGTGCGCAAGCTTTTGCTTTCCGTACAAGAAGCAAGCAACACAATCATCATTGCAAGCAGTGTGCAAATTGCTTTCTTCTTCATTTTATACTTTCCTTCTGACAGTTTTGAATATTACTTTATTTATCATTATAACACAATATCTCTCTTTTTTTCAAGGAATTTGACTAAAAACCCCCTCTTTCCTGATTGCGTGCAAGTTTTTTTTATGTTATACTTTACCTTAACCTGACTACTGCTTGGGAGATGTTGATATGAACGGAATTCTTGTTGTCAATAAATTCCTTAACACATCCAAATTTTTAGATATATACTCTCGTTTAAGGCTTGCCTTTGAAGCTGCGGGGGCAAAGCTTTCCCTCTGCACCAATGCAGATTTTATAAGCGATGTAAACCTCAGTCTCCCGCTCCCGCAAAAGCCGGATTTTGTCCTGTTCTGGGACAAAGACATTCTCCTTGCCCGCCGCTTTGAGGAATGCGGAATCCCTGTCTTTAACTCCTCAAAAAGCATCGAAATCTGCGACAACAAGGCAAAAATGCATATGCGGCTCCGCGGGCTTCCCATGCCCGAAACATATATTGCACCGATGACGTTTCCGAACATCGGATTTTCTGACCTGTCCTTTCTTAACGATGTAGAAAAAAAGCTCGGCTATCCGATAGTTATAAAGGAGTGCTTCGGTTCTTTTGGCGCACAGGTATATCTTGCGAAGAACCGTGATGAGCTTTTTGAAATAACGAAGGCTCACGAGCGTGTTCCGCTGATTTTCCAGAAATTTATCTCGGAAAGCGCCGGGCGCGATATCAGAATAAATGTTGTCGGCCATAAGGTCTCATCAGCTATGCTGAGAGAAAGTGGCACGGATGATTTTCGCTCAAACGTTACTCTCGGCGGACTCACTCTTCCATATACGCCGACAGCAGCCGAAATTGAGCTTGCCGAGGAGGCTTCCCGCAGGCTAGGGCTTTCGTTTGCAGGGGTAGATATTCTCTTCGGGAAAGACGGCCCCTTGCTCTGCGAGATCAATTCAAATGCTCACTTTAAAAGCACGTTTGACTGTACCGGAGTTAATCTTGCCGGGCTTATAGCTCAGCATATAATAAATAATTGCAGGTGATTTTAGCATGAAAGCTTGGCTTGTATATGAAAGAGAGGGCGCAAATCGCAACCAAGGTTATATCGACCTCCACAAAAAGCACGGCAAGGAGCTTGGGGTTTCCTTTTCCACCATCATTTGCGATGAGCAGCCTCTCCCTTCCACCAACCCTGATTTTGCGATAATCCGGGCAATGCGCCCTGATATTACAAAGGAAATTGAGGCTCGCGGGATCCCCGCGTTTAACAATTACCACGTTTCATCAATCTGCAACAACAAAGCGCGCACATATGAATATCTCCACGAAAACGGCATTCCGGTAATCCCCTGGATTTCGGCAAAGAGCGAGGATAATCCCCCCGTGATTGAGTCGTTCCCCGTGGTAATCAAGCCCTGCTGCGGCCACGGCGGTAAGAATGTTATGCTTATAAACAGCAACGAGGAATATGCGGAGGCCAGGCGGAAGATTTTCCCCGATGAATACGTTATCCAGCCTCTCGCAACGCAGCTGGGGCGCGATATGCGCGTTTATATTCTCGGCGGAAGGCCTGTTGCAGCAGTGCTCCGCACGTCGGAAAGCGACTTCCGCAGCAACTTTTCTCTCGGCGGTGCGGTCACTCCGAAGAAGCTGACATCAGAAGAGGATGCTCTTGTTACTTCGGTTTGCAAGCTCTTTGACTTTTCTCTCTGCGGAATTGATATTATGTATCATGAGGGCCGACCTGTTATAAATGAAATTGAAGACGTTGTCGGCTCACGCATGCTCTATGCCACACACGATATTGACATAGTTCGTCTTCATCTCGAACATATAATTGAAAAAGCAAATCGCTGATTACATAATTTTTGACCTTCTGACATATCATATTTCAGGAGGTTGATTATATTATGAGCAAAAAAGTGAAAGCATATTTAACCTTTATACTTATTTCTCTTGCAGTGGGCGGACTTTCTGCTTTTCTCACAAGAAACAGCATGAACATCTTTGATTCTGTTGAAAAGCCTCCGCTCGCTCCGCCTGCAATCGTTTTCCCGATAGTATGGACCGTTCTCTATATTCTTATGGGAATAGGCGCGGCGAGAGTTTATCTCAAAAATCCCGAATCCGATGCAATCCCGGTTTTCGGAATCAATCTGTTCTTTAACTTTTTCTGGAGCATCATTTTCTTCAATATGCGTGCATTCTGCTTTGCATTCATCTGGCTTTTAATTCTCTTTGCAGTTGTCGTACTCATGACAATCAAGTTTTACCGAGTTGATAAGGCCGCAGGGCTTTTGCAGATTCCCTATTGTATCTGGCTTATTATCGCGGGGTATTTAAACCTTTTTATTTGCCTTACAAATTGACTTTTCCGATAAAACGTGTATAATAATCTCATACCTATTTTACGGAGGAGTATTATTATGATCGTTTTTGAAATGGAAAACGGAAAGAAAATTAAAGTTGAGCTTGATAAGTCAGCCGCTCCCATTACCTGCGAAAACTTTGAAAAGCTCGTTCGTGACGGCTTCTATGACGGGCTCACCTTTCATCGCGTAATTGCAGGCTTTATGATTCAGGGCGGATGCCCCCTCGGAACAGGAACAGGTGGCCCCGGCCATACAATAAAAGGTGAGTTTAAATCCAACGGTGTTGATAATCCGCTCAAACACACTCGCGGCGTAATCTCCATGGCACGCTCAATGATGCCGAATTCCGCAGGAAGCCAGTTCTTTATTATGCATCAGGATGCTCCGCACCTTGACGGGCAGTATGCCGCTTTCGGCAAGGTTTGTGAGGGAATCGACGTTGTTGATGAAATTGCATCGGTTGACACCGATTTCTCCGACAAGCCGATTACTCCGGTCGTTATAAAAAGCGTAACAATAGAATAAAACTCAGACTACGGCATTCGGCGATACCGAATGCCGTAGCTTTTTATTTCCTCTTTCTCTTGCAGAGGGAATATATTTCCGATGCAGCAACTAAAATTAAAAATGCTCCGAAAAAGCGAGAGAGCGTTTTCGTCTCAAGCCCGGCGGCGATAAATGCCGATATGAGTGCCGCAGGTGTGCCAAATCCTCCCGAATATATTGCAGCCGTACGGTCCACCCTTTTGTTTTTTATATGTGAGAAAAGTGCAACGGCGGCGCACGGGATGAAATACACAAGATTTATTCCCTGTGCCTCGACCTGACTGTATCCTCCGAAAAGCGTAAGATACAGCACGAGAAGCGTTCCTCCTCCGATCCCAAAGCCTGTTATAATCCCTGTCACAGCACCGATTGCAAAATTTATTATAATCTGCACCATATTCACCTCAAAAATCAAACAGCAGGCGTAGCCCGCCATATATGATGAAAAGCAGAAGCGCAATTCTCAGCATTTTTCCCGAAACCTTTTTGAAAATTTTCCCGCCGAGAAAGCCGCCAAGAGTTCCGCCGAGAATAAACGGAAGCGCGCGGAGAAAATCAAACTCACCTTTGAAGAGATAGACACCGCAGGATATTGCAGAAAGCGGAAGAATTACTGCAAGTGAGGTTGCAAATGCACGTTTTTCCTCCATTCCTGCCAATGTGCAGAACATCGGGACAAGAAACATTCCTCCGCCCGCTCCGAAAAGCCCGTTGGCGATTCCTGCGCATATCCCGGCAAATGCGTACTTTGTTTTTTCTCTCATTTATCGCGCCTCCCTTTCTTTATCAAAAAAATCATAACTGCACCAAGGAGAGCAATAGCTATTGTAATCAGTCCATAAATTATTGCTGAAAAAGCTTTTTCCAAAAGAACTTTGCTTTCCTCACTCTTTACATTTTCTTCTTCAAATGACCGCTGTCTGATCTCAGGTTTTTTTAAAACCACCACGTCAATTTCCGCACTCTCAGAAACACTTGTGCCCGAAAGCCTTATCACTATTGTCTCGCTTCCCTCTCGGTTTGCAAGGAGCGTACATCTCTCCCTGTTGGGATATATTGAAACGACACCGTTTTTCTGTTTTAGCTCCCATATAAAACTCTCATTTTGAGTTTCTCCGGGAAACAGCTCTGCAAAAACTTCAACGCTCTCCCCCTCAAACAGCTCTGCCCTTAAAGTGTTCGGGAGTATGCGAGAAAAACCCGCTGCTTCTTTAACATCGCCGTCTAAATAAAAATCCTGCGGGATTGCGGCTTCACAAGAAGGATAAACGAGCAATACTGCCAGAGAAAAAATCAAAGCCACAAGCTTTTTCAAAAAAATCACCCGCTTGCATTTTTCCACTTTTCACCTGTTTTTAAACATTAGGCCTGCCTTGCGGCTTTGTTTCTTTTTATTTGCTTTATAATTGATATTTTTTACTTGCGGTGCTATAATATTTTTATAATCACAGAGAGGACGTTTTTTCGGATGAGAGATTATAAATACGAGCTTGAAAAAAGAGTTGAATTTATACAGAAGCTGCTCAGAGAAAGCGGCGCTTCGGGCATTGTTTTCGGCAATAGCGGCGGAAAGGACAGTGCGCTTGTCAGTATCCTCTGTAAAAAGGCGTGCGATAATACCGTAGGTATCCAGATGCCCTGCCACTCAAAACGGAACTACGGCGAGGATATGGATGATGCTCTTGCAGTTGCAAAGCAGTTCGGCATCGAAACGCGAACGGTTGACCTCACCTCCGTGAGAGATGCTCTACTTTCTTCTCTTGACGGGATGGGAGAGCTTAACCATATGGCTCTTGCAAATATTGCGCCCCGTCTTCGGATGACAACGCTCTACACCATTGCCGCAACAGAAAACCGCCTCGTTGCAGGGACAGGCAACCGAAGCGAAACGTATATGGGATATTTTACAAAGCACGGTGACGGCGCATCTGACTTTAACCCTATATACGACCTCACCGTTACTGAGATCTACGAATTTCTCCGTTTTCTGAAAGCTCCGGCCTCTATTATCGAAAAGGCTCCGTCAGGCGGGCTTTTTGACGGGCAGACCGATGAAAAGGAAATGGGAATCTCCTACGCGAGCATTGATAAATTTCTTCTTACAGGGCAGGCAAGCGATGCCGACCTTGCAATAATCAACCGTTTTCACAGCAGAAGCGAGCATAAGCGGAAAATGCCTGCGGTTTTTTCCGACCCATATAAAAAGTAAAGCGATATGAAAAAAACATTTACACTTCTTTCGGCTATCTGCCTCATAGCCGCGCTTGTCCTCATTTGCATCTTCATAAGCTATCGGTTTTCGGGAAAGCTGCTTCTTGTCCCTGCCGGCTACTTTGCCTTCATGGCAGCTGCCGCAGAGCGCGACGAAAAGAAATGGCGAGTTGCAAAAAGAAGCCTTACCGCACTTATGATTGTAGGGGTCCTTTTTGTATCTGTATTGTGCGGAATTGTCGTCTCCGACCTTAACGGGGATGAGGCTGTCGCTTGTGACTATGTTGTGATTCTTGGTGCGGGGCTTCGGAAGGATGCACCCTCACGCACGCTTTCAGACCGTCTTTTAAGGGCATATGATTATCTCGAAGAATTTCCCGATAGCGTTGCAATCGTCAGCGGCTCTCAGGGAAAAGACGAAACAGTGTCCGAGGCTTATGCAATGAAAAAGTATCTCACTCAAAAGGGAATTTCTCACGATAGAATTATAGAAGAGGACAAGTCGGGAAACACAAACGAAAATATGCTTCGCTCGCTTGAAATTATAAATGAACGCGGAGGCGGCAGCATTGCGGTTATTTCTAGTGATTACCACATGTACCGTTCAAGGCTTCTAGCGGAAAACGCCGGATTTTCACCGGTTATGCTCTCGGCAAAAACAAGCCTTCCGTTTCTTTTTGTAAACTACCTTCTCCGCGAGGCTTTTGCACTTGTAAAGGCATATCTTTTCTTTATTTAGGAGTGTTTAAAATGAAGATTCATACCTCAATCGAAACACTTATCGGCAACACCCCGCTTCTTGAGCTTTCCCGCTTTGGAAAGATGCGCGGCATCCCGGCGCGGCTTCTTGCAAAGCTTGAATATTTAAACCCCACCGGAAGCATAAAGGACCGCGCAGCGCTCGCAATGATTCTTGATGCTGAAAACCGAGGGCTTCTCTCCCCGGGCGCCATAATCATTGAGCCGACAAGCGGAAACACGGGCATCGGACTTGCGGCAGTTGCTGCCGCGCGCGGATATAAGGTCATCCTTACCATGCCCGAGACCATGAGCGAGGAGCGCAGGCTTCTTCTCTCGTCATACGGTGCAGAGCTTGTTCTTACAAGCGGTGACTTGGGAATGCAGGGCGCAATAGAAAAAGCGGCAGAGCTTCACTCCGAAATTTCGGGAAGCTTTATTCCAAATCAGTTTGAAAACCCCGCAAACCCTGCAATACATGAGCAAATAACTGCAGAGGAAATCTGGCGCGATACAGACGGAAAAGTTGATATTGTTGTTGCAGGAGTCGGAAGTGGCGGAACAATCTCCGGAATCGGGCGCGCGCTGCACAAGAAAAACCCTGATATAAAGGTAATTGCAGTTGAGCCGAGCGATTCGCCTGTTATTTCGGGTGGAAAGGCAGGCTCTCACAAGCTCCAAGGCATCGGTGCGGGATTTATTCCGAAGGCTCTTGATATGGAGAGCTTTGACGAGGTCATAACGGTTTCCACAGAGGATGCATACTCCGCAACACGTGACCTTGCGCGTCTTGAAGGCACGTTTGTCGGGATAACCTCCGGTGCAAACATCTTTGCTGCAGAGCTTTTAGCCAAAAGAGAAGAAAACGCAGGAAGTCTTATCGTTGCCATCGCCCCGGATTCAGGTTCTCGCTATCTCTCCACTCCGAAGCTTTTCAACACTTGATTTATATAAAAAACCGGGCTTTCAAAAGCCCGGTTTTCTTTGTTTATTCTGCCTCGCGGCGGCGCAACCCTTCTACCTGAGAAACAGGAAGCGAGAAGCAAATCGCTCCGACAGCAGTGTCGTCTCCACATTTTTCGTTTATTGCTTTCATAATTGCCGCCTTGTTTTCTGATTCTGCAACGATATAAAGCATATCCTTTTCCTCTGCAAGAGAAACATCAAAAAACTTTTCTTTTTTCGCGCGCCCCGCTCCTTTTGCGTGGACAAGCGTTCCGCCGCTCGCACCTGCGCTTCTGGCAGCATCCATGACGGCATCCGAATAACCCTCGTTAAACACTACTACAATAAGCTCATATTCAAATTTCATATCAGGTTTTCCTCCTCCTACCGTCTGATCCTGGGTAAGGTATGCAAGAGTTTGCTGCCCTCCCACGCTCTTTATCGGAATCGCAGCTATGATACCGCGCCCGGGAATATCAATATAAAAATCCTGACGCGCCCTTCTGAACAAATTCCGCATCGTCTCGCGGCTTGCAACCGTTCCTATAACTGCCTTTTCGCTGGGTTCAAGGTCATACAGCGACAAATGCTCGTACGTGGCGGTTCCTCTCCCAAGATTTGCGAGAACAAGAGACAGATTCATCTCCTTATGCATTGCAAGAAGCTTTGCCGCATCCTTTCTCTCAATAATCTCAAGAACAAAATATACTTGCATTATGACACCTCCCACAGCTCAATAACTTCGTTATCTGCAAATTGAACAGAGAGTTTTGGCATTTGCGTCTTCTGAAGCTTCGCAGTTGAAATGGCTCCCATTACCTGAACTGTAATAAGCGGCATCATAGCAACCATGGCGACAAGCCCGAATGCGTCGGAAACTACATCTCCGCCGCGTGCCGCACACGCCCCCATAGCAAGCGGAAGCATAAAGGTAGCAGTCATCGGGCCGGAAGCAACTCCGCCCGCATCAAACGCAATTGCAGTGAATGTCGGGGGAACAAAAAAGCTAAGCAAAAGAGCAATCAAATATCCCGGAATCATGAACCAGAGAATTGAAATACCCCAGATAACCCTCACCATCGCAAGCCCCATCGCAATTGATATCGCAACCGACAGCGTAATTTTCATCAGTTTTTCGGAAATAGCACCCGCACTGAGTTCGGATACCTGCTTTGTTAGAACGTAAACCGCAGGCTCTGCACTTATAATGAACCATCCCATAAGCATCGACATCGGAATCATCAGCCAACTTAGCTTTCCACCGATAATGGTGTTACCTAAAACGTATCCCAGCGAAGAGAAGCCGACGTTAACTCCAGTAAGGAACAGAACGAGGCCCACATATGTAAACACAACGCCTATTACTATTCTAGCAAGCGCCCGTTTCGGGAGCCTGAGCGAAACTATCTGAAAAATCACAAAAAATGCGAAAATCGGGAGCATCGCAATTCCGACCTCTTCCATATACGTAGGGATTGCTTTTATGTATTCCCATCCAAGCGATGCAGTGTTTTCAAACATCATAACCCGATGCCCTGACGATGCGCCGTGGCCATCGTATATAAACCCCAGAATCAATACCGCAAGAATGGGGCCGATAGAACAGAGCGCAACAAGTCCGAAACTGTCCGTCTTTGCTTTTTCGTCGCTTCGGATCGAGGCAACACCTTGGCCCAGAGCCATGATGAACGGAACCGTCATCGGGCCGGTTGTAACTCCGCCCGAATCAAACGCAACAGAGAGAAATCCCCTATCAGAAAATGCCGCCATGAGAAAAACTATTGCATAAAAAACAATCAGCATCCATTTAAGGTCAATACCAAGAATGATTCTAAGCATACTCAGCACAAGGAAAAAGCCGACACCCACGGACACAGCAAGAATAAGCACGGTTGTGTCAATATTCGGCGCATTCGCTGCAAGGACCTGCAAGTCAGGCTCTGCAATCGTAATTGAAACGCCAAGAACAAGGCTCAGAACAACAATGATTCCAAGGTTCCGGCTTTTCGTCATACTTGCCCCGATATGCCCGCCAATCTGCGTCATCGCGATATCCGAGCCTACGGTAAAAAGGCCCATGCCAAGAACTATCAATACCGAGCCGAACAAAAAAGAAAGCAGAAGCCCACTGCTTACGGGAATCGTAAACAGGCAAAGAACGGATACTATCAGAATTATCGGAAAAACCGAGAAAAACGCCTCTTTGATTTTTTCATTCAAGGTGTTGTGGTTTTTCAAAGCATATCCTCCATACATAATATCATTCTTTGCTATTGTAACACAAAACCGATTATTTTTCAATTCGGATATTTGAGCAAAATAAAAAGTTTTCGTGGTAATTACAATACATTTCCCCTTTCAGGTAAAAGCGTTTTTTTGGTAAAATCTATTGACAATCCGATGAAAATACTTTATATTAACCTTGTGTGTATACATGCATCAGATGTGTGTAAAATATAGAATTATGCGGGAGTTTGTTCACTATGAAATTCTTTCACGTTTACAACGAAAAAATGTTCAAGGGTCTTGAGAAAAACGGTCTGTTGAACAAGGATTCCGGTTTTAAAATTCAACATTGTTTTCCGATGGAAACAAAGGATAAATTTAACCAACTCGCAGCTAAGGGCACAAAGCTCTACAACATGATTAAAGACGGCAACATTCCCTTTTATGTTGACCGAATCGCCGGCGGAGTTACCTGGCATGACTATAAGTTTGATAAGGAGCTCATCCGCGAATACCGCGAAATGCTCGGAGAGTGGTTTCTTGGATTTCAGCTTCATGAGAGCGCCTCAAACCGCCGCAACTCCGAATGGCCGTGGCTCATAAGCAGAATGGGTGGAAACAAAGGCCCGTATAACCTTGAAGAGCTCAAAGAGAAGTCTCTTTATACTACGAAGTGGACCCCGGACGGCCAGAAGCTCTATATGTTCTCTCAGGACTGCCCAGAATATTATGCAAATAAGACATATGCTGAAACATATCAGGAATTCTTCGAAGAGATGAAAGAACTTTTTTCCCGCAGAATGGCTGATACTGACGGCAATATCGTCGCCTGTGACAGCTACTTTATGGCAACAAAGTTTCAGAACGAAATGGGCATTAAAACCTTTATGCCCGAAGTCGGCAGCCAGATTCCTCTTATGCGCGTTCAGGTTGCTCTTGCGCGAGGCATCGCAGAGAATGCCGGCAAAACATGGGGTACATACTACGAATGTTGGCGTGAGATCCCTCATCTTGGCTATGTAATGCCATGCTTTAATGACGATCCGTCAAACGAGTGGTATCTTCCGCAGTCAATGCACGGCGACGATTTCTCCTCTTACGGTGCAAACGGCGGAAGCTCAAGGCTCCTCCAAAACAGAATCTACTACTTTGCGCTCATGAGCGGCGCTCACTATTTCTCCGAGGAGTGGGGCCTTAATTGCAGCTATTCCGATATGAACGACTTTACCCTCTCTCCCTACGGAGAGGTCAAGAAGGACTTTATCAACAATGCTCTTTCTCTTCGCGGAGTACGTGCAAAAATTCCCTTTGCAATCGTTCTTCCGGCCAGCTATGCCTGCATAGAAATTCTCGAGCCGTATTGGGTGCCGTGGAATCTCGGCGATAGAAGAACTCAGTATCTCAAAAGCCCGCTCTCGGTCGAAGAATCAAAATACTTCGGGCATGTTGAAGATGTTCTTAAACTCATTTTCGCCAAAAACGGCGGTACCTACGGAAACGAGGGTCACGTTATCACAAACTCACGCTTCGGTGATCATTTTGACATTATATATGCCGATTCCTCGGATGATGTTTTTGCAAAGTACGACTGCCTCATTGACGCTACTCCCGACGGTGCTTTTGCAAAAGCTAAGAAATCAAGCTCATTCAAGATTCTTAAAAGCACTGATTTGTTCAAGCTCGAGAGCGACCTCAAAGCGCTTATCCCGACGCTTCTCCCGGTATATGTTGATGATCTCTGCTGGCTCGTATCGGAAGACGACAAGGGCCGCCGCCTGCTTTCAATCTTCAACAACGAAGGAAACGAGAGAAGCATCCGCTTCGGTGATACTGTTGATTGCCGTGCCGACAGAGTTGTCACTGTTACTCTCAAAGCTCCGGCAGAGCTTCGTGTTATCGTCAACGGAAATGCGAAGGCTGATGTTTCAAAGGTAAGCGATACGGAATATCGCATCAAAGTACCTGCTGCCGGTTTTGTTATCCTTGAATTTTAATACAAACAGACAAAATCAGATTGTAATAGCTCAAAGGAGACACATTTATGGAAACAAGAATTGAAACTAAATGTATTCACGAAGGCTACAAGCCCTCAAAGGGCGAGCCAAGGCAGCTCCCCATATATCAGAGCACCACTTTTAAATATAACACAAGCGATGAAATGGGCAAGCTGTTTGACCTTGAGGCTTCAGGATATTTCTACACGCGTCTTCAAAACCCGACAAACGATTCTGTCGCCGCAAAAATATGCGCGCTCGAAGGCGGTGTGGCAGCGATGCTTACCTCTTCCGGTCAGGCGGCAAACTTTTATGCCATTTTCAACATCTGCGAATCTGGCGACCACTTCATCTCTTCTTCCTCAATTTACGGCGGTACGTACAACCTTTTCTCGGTAACAATGAAGAAAATGGGAATCGAATGTACCTTCGTTGACCAGACGCTTCCGGAGGAAGAGCTTGCAAAATACTTCAAACCCAATACCAAGGCTGTTTTTGGCGAAACTGTTACCAACCCGACCGTCACTGTCCTTGACTTTGATAAATTTGCGCGGCTTGCACACTCTCATGGGGTTCCTCTCATAGTTGACAACACTTTTGCAACTCCCATAAATTGCAGGCCGTTTGAATGGGGCGCAGATATCGTCACTCATTCCACAACAAAGTATATGGACGGCCAGGGTGTCGGTGTCGGCGGTGCGATCGTTGACAGTGGAAACTTTGACTGGATGAAACATGCCGATAAGTTCCCCGGTCTCACCACTCCGGACGATTCTTACCATGGAATCACATATGCCGAAAGATTCGGTAAGGGTGCATACATTACAAAGGCTACGGCTCAGCTGATGAGAGATCTCGGCTCAATCCCGTCTCCACAGAATGCGTTCTATCTGAATCTCGGTCTGGAAACTCTCCACGTCAGAATGGAGAGACACTGTCAGAATGCTTTGGCGGTTGCAAAGTTCTTAAAAGAAAGCGACAAGGTTTCATGGATTCACTATGCAGACCTTGAAGGCGATGAATATCACGACCTTGCAAAAAAATATATGCCAAACGGCACTTGCGGCGTGCTTGCCTTCGGCATAAAGGGAGGAAGAGAAGCCTCTATCAAGTTTATGGATAACTTGAAGCTTGCAAGCATCGCAACTCACGTTGCCGATGCAAAAACGTGTTTGCTTCACCCCGCAAGCCATACGCACAGACAGCTCACGGAAGATCAGCTTATTGAAGCAGGAATCGCGCCTGACCTTATCCGTCTCTCCGTCGGCATCGAAAACGCAGACGATCTTATCGCCGACTTGAAGCAGGCTCTTGATTTAATATAATTTCAGAAAAACTGTGGTGTTGAAATTCAACACCACAGTTTTTTATTATATAGAATTCTGTAACAGCCAGCAAATGAGCGGAAGTGTCAAAAGGCTTAATAGTGTTGTTATAAAGAGACCGACTGCGGTGTATTCATAATCCGCATTGTGTTCATGAGCCAGCATCGTCAGAACCGTCTGTGACGGCATGGCAGCCTCTAAGACAACAACACCTAAAATTACGTCATTAATCCCGAGATTTCTGAACAAAAGCAAAAATAGAATGGGCATAATCACGAGTTTGAGAGGTACAAGAACAAAAACCCACCACTTTGCCATTGTCTTTTTTACATCGACTGTCGCGAGAGTCATTCCAATAAAAATCATTGAAAGCGCCGTCGTTAAACCTCCAACAGAAGTTGCTGCCTCATTGATAATGAGGGGCAATTTTATTTTACAAACAAACATCACGATTGCAATGGCAAACGCAATGGTGTTCGGATTTAAAAAAGTTTTCCAAAGCTTTTCTTTCTCTGCTGACTCTTTCTTGCTCAGCAGGATCACCCCGACTGTCCACATAAACAAATCATTTATCAACCAATAAATAATAGAGTAAAAGAAGCCGGTATTACCATACATGGCGGTGATAACGGGATATCCGATAAAGATAACGTTGCCAAGGCACATCATCATCTTATGAACATTCTCTGTTGCCTTTGGAACTTTCAGGAGCTTTGCCGTTATTATGCCAAGCGCAAAAAGAGTCAGAATACAAAAAACCGCGAGGACGAGAACTGTCGCAAACTCATCAAGTCTTGACACATCAAAGTTTTCTTTTGATATAGACGAAATTATAAGGCACGGCAAAATCAACCGAACAATGAGCTTTGACAGCGAGTCTTTGTGTTTTGCATCTACATACCCCATCTTGACGATTAAAAAACCCATAAATATAATGACGGCGAGCATGCCAACTTGTTTTACAACTGCGGTAAATTCCATTTAAAAACATTTCCTCTCTCTTGTTGCAGATAACAACTTCCAACCGTTTGTCTTGCCGCTTAACAATCAAAATGCAAACAGCGGAGATTGAAGTTAATTAGAAAAAGCGACTTATCTTAGCAAGTCGCTTTTTGGTGCGCCCGATTGGATTCGAACCAACGGCCTTCAGAGTCGGAGTCTGACACTCTATCCAACTGAGCTACGAGCGCATATCACGTTATTAGTATATCAAAATCGCCCTTTTTTGTAAAGGTAAATTTGTGTATAAAAATCGTCTCTTTCTCAAAAAATAGATTGTAAGAGGTGGTTAAATTATGAATATGTCGAAAAAGGAATATGCCAAGTATGTTAAGGACACTGAGCCTCACTCTCCGCATCTGAAAAACTTCATAAAGGCATTCGTTATAGGCGGTGCAATCTGTGTTCTCGGACAGGCTCTCATTTCATTATACTCACATCTCGGTCTCTCCAAAGAGGATGCGCAGACTATAGCCTCGGTGAGCCTGGTTTTCCTTTCCGCACTCCTGACAGGCTTTGGACTTTATGACAAAATTGCAAAGCATGCAGGCGCAGGTACTCTTGTACCGATAACAGGGTTTGCAAATTCAATAGTTTCAGAATCAATCGAATTCAAAACAGAAGGGTATATCCTCGGAGTAGGTGCCAAGATGTTTACACTTGCAGGCCCCGTGATCGTGTATGGCGTGAGTGCAAGTGTGGTGTATGGGCTGATTTATTGGATATTCACGATGCTGTGAAAACACCGCCTGTCATATAAGACAGGCGGTGTAATTTATAGCAGGTTTCCCCGGTCGTCAAAAGGCAGAGAATAGGGTGCTGTAAGCGCCTGCATATTTTCTTTAAGTTCAGGGAGCATTGCTTCGGAAATCTCAAATTCCGAGAGCTCCAGCGTGTTTTTAATGCGAATGATTCGGGGTTTTTTTAAATCAATACGATTGCAGGTACGCAGGCACAACCGGATGGCAGCCCGGTCACAGGGCATAATCATGGGAATCTTGGAAAAACCCAAAGATGTAGAAGTAATAGAATTTGGATATATCATATCCAGGTTCAGTTGGTCGAAAAGCCTTCGGGTGATGGCGTCCGCCGCACCCATTCCATAGCCATTGCCGTGTGTCTGAGGAGTCAGGGACAGAATACAGCGCCGTTGAGCGTTTATGCCGCCGGTCATGCCGGGCGTGGCAAATACGCCGGTAATATTGGGGTCCATACCGCACCCACTGATGTTCTTGCCAATCTCATCGACCACCAGAACATCGCAATCTGCAAAGCCCAGGGACGGCATCAGCTTTGCTGCTTCTTTCAAGAGCACTGGCTCCCTGTCGATGATTTCCTGCGGAGTCAGAGCATGGAGCTTCGCGGTTTTGTCGAAAGCGTTTTCTAAAATACCCAGACCAAAAGCAATGGGCGCCTGTTGCAGAATCGCCTTGCCGAAGAGCGGAACCATATGGTGCATCCGGGAGAATCCCTCGGCATGACAAGTTTCCGCACCCTTTTGCTTAGCAAGCCCGATAGCCATCATCTTCATAAGCCCGCTTTCATAAGTACCGCGGAAGGATGTGTGGGGCTTGATACGATTAATGAGAATGATAGCGTCGGCAGCAGCGGCATAATGGTCAATATGAACGGACCGCCCATCCTCAGTAGTGCCAATCATAGCAGTCTGCATACTGCTGCGTATGGGGCAGCCGAGGGTTTCTTCTGTAATTCCGAAGGAATGCAAAACCTCCAGTTGCCCCTCATCGGTAGCGCCGCCGTGAGATCCCATAGCCGGAATGGCGAATGGTACAGCTCCTCGTTCTTTGCAGAACTTTACCACAGAACGGGTAATCGCTACGATGTTGTCGATTCCTCTGCTGCCGCAGGTGATGCACACAGACATACCCGGCGAGATAGTGCGGGCAATCTGAGGTTGATTCAGTTGTTGGTATACAGCATCCTGGATTTGCTCCGGGGCAATGTGGTCAGATGGGAACTGCTGCCGTATCCGGACAAATT
>JAZRPO010000055.1:0-8357 GCA_045649265.1 Eubacteriales bacterium | reverse complement strand
ACAGTCTTTGTTGACATTCCGCACTTTGGCTTTCCAATAACAAAGAAGCAGTGCGGAATTGGCTTTATTGAGGAAAGCTCCTCGCCCTTTGAAAGAGCGCGCGCAGTCCCGCCCATCAGACAAAATGGAACATCCGCACCAACAGAAAGACCTATTTGAGAAAGCTCACGATCTGACATTTTCACACCTGAAAGCTCGTTCAAAAGCCGCAAAACAGCAGCACCGTCTGCACTGCCGCCTGCCATCCCCGCACTTGACGGGATACGTTTTTCTATTGCTATATATATTCCTCCGCAGTCAATTCCTGTCGATTTTCCAAAGGCAAGCGCCGCCTTCATTGCAATATTTCGCTCATCGTTTGGAATGTGGCGGGCATTCGAGATTATCGAAACGCCGCCTCCGCAACCGATTCTGACCGACACAGAATCGTTAAGAGATATGCTCTGCATCACCATATCAAGGTTATGATACCCATCATCACGGCGCGAAAGAACATCAAGAGTCAAATTTAATTTTGCATATGCCCTCGCAAAACCATAGCGCATAGTTGATTCACCGCAATCCTTTTATTTCTTCCGGAATTTTGCAAATTTCTCGATTTTTATCGCCTTTACCGGACACATTTCCTGACAGCAATAGCAACGAATGCACTTTTTGTAACTGATACGCGCTTTTCCGTTTTCTATTTTAATTGTCGATTCCGGGCATGAGCGAGCGCATTCTCCGCAGCCCACGCAAATTTTCTTTTTTACATTGGGATATGCTGCAAAAAATCTCTCCGCATAAACCCGCGCCGCACCCGGAAGAATGGAAACAAACGTTTTTGTCTCTTTCTTGTACGCAGGCTCAAACGAAGTCCGAAATTCCGAAATGGGCGCGCCCGCAAACTCTACACTCCCTATAAGCCCGCGATCCATAGCAGCTGTATGTACATATGATTTTTCGAGGTCAAGCCCCATAATCTCCATTGCTGCAACATCTGCAGCATATGGGTTTTTTGACGCAATCAAAACTCCTGCAAATTTAGGGTTGCCGCCAGATGGACCTGCACCTTCCATGCCGATTATTCCGTCAATAATCGAAAGGTCAGGCCTCACGCCCTCGCAAAGGTCGACAAGCATTTCGCAAAACGCCTTTTTGTCAGGAAAACGACTGTGCATGGCAGCCTTTGAAAGGCCAGGAATAACTCCGAACATATTTTTGACAGCACCTGTATAATACGCAAAGCCGTGAGTTTTAAGCTTTGCGGCAGATATGATAAAATCAGCTCTTTGTACAGGCGAAATTATCGAAGATTTTTTAATTCTGACCCCATCCGGAAACGATCTTTCAAAAGAAGATG
Source organism: Eubacteriales bacterium (assembly GCA_045649265.1). GTDB lineage: Bacteria > Bacillota > Clostridia > Oscillospirales > JAAYXM01 > SIG480. The sequence continues at coordinate 7,015 of JAZRPO010000055.1, read as the reverse complement.
TATCATAATTAAGAATCGCACCCGTCTCCTCAGCAACACGCCGCATACCCGTAGCCGCATACAGTTTTTCAAGGACCGCTTCTGTATATATTCCTCCGCAGCTGTCTGCAATTTCAACAGTGCACCCGGCAGCAATAAATTCTTTCGCAAGTGCTGAAATAATTGACGGATGTGTAGTTACCATTTTATCGGGAGTGCTTGACATAAGCAGGTTTGCTTTTATGAGCACACGTTTACCTCCGGCAAGAGCTTTTGCCCCTCCGAATTCTCCAAGCGCAGCCACAACTGCCCTTTCCGTATTTTCTGACGAATAATCCTGGCACGAAGCGAGAAAAACTTTATTCTCCACAAAACCACCCCCGCCGCTTAAAGCGACTTAATGAATTCCTCTATCCTGTCAAGCGCTGTTGCAATATTCTTCATGGAAGCCGCATAACAGCATCTGACAAAACCTTCCCCACTTTCGCCAAAGGCGTTACCAGGAATAACCGCAACACTTTTCTCTTTCAGCAGTCTTTCGCAAAAATTCTCTGATGAAAGCCCCGTGCTTTTGATTGACGGAAACATATAGAATGCACCTTTGGGCATTTTGCATTCAAGTCCGATAGCATTAAACCTGTCGCACATAAATCTGCGGCGACGGTTGTATTCCTCTCGCATTTCTTTTATATCCTTATCTCCGCGCTCCAACGCTTCAACAGCGGCAAACTGCGCCATTGTAGGAGCTGACATAATTGCGTACTGGTGGATACGGGTCATCACCTTGATAACCTCTTCCGGCCCGCACGCATATCCAAGGCGCCAACCCGTCATGGCATACGACTTTGAAAATCCGTTTACCACTACCGTTCTTTCACGCATTCCTTTGATAGCTGCCGGTGACACATGCCCATTATCATACGTGAGCTCCGAATAAATCTCATCAGAAATGACCATAATGTCATGCTTAATAACAATTTTCGCAATTTCTTCAAGCTCTTTTTGCTCAAGAATTGCACCCGTCGGGTTATTCGGATACGGAAGAATAAGCGCCTTTGTTTTAGGAGTTATTGCCCGTTCAAGCATCCCGACATCAATTTTGAAGTCATCTTTTTCAAATGTGGGAAGATAGACCGGCACACCTCCCGTAAGGCTTGCCATAGGCCCATAACACACAAACGAAGGTTCTGGAACTATTACCTCATCACCCGGATTTACAAGCGCACGGAGAGCAAGGTCTATTGCCTCGCTTCCCCCAACCGTCACGATAATCTCGCTTGCAGGTGCATATCCAATGCCGAAAGAACGCTCCACATATGCAGAAATCGCCTTACGGAGCTGTGTCGTTCCCGCATTGGGAGTATAGTATGTATACCCCTTTTCAAGAGAGGTGATTCCCGCATCTCTTATGTGCCACGGTGTTACAAAATCAGGCTCACCTATCCCCAGAGAGATAACGTCCGTTCCGCTTATAAGGTCAAAAAACTTACGTATCCCCGAAGGCTTCAGGGAACTTGCGCAAGTGGAAAGTTTTTTTGTATAATCCATTTTTAATCCTCCAAGCTTTAAAATGCGCATCCGCGCTCCTGGTCTTTTTCTGTGTTCGTATAAATTATACCGTTATCTTTGAATTTTTTGAGAACAAAATGAGTAGCGGTAGCTGTAACATATTCAAGCTGCGAAAGCTTATCCGAAACAAAATATGCCACTTCGCGCAACGTCCTCCCTGTTACCGTAACAGCTATATCAAATCCACCCGACATGAGATACACGCTTTCAACCTCGTCATACTGACTGATGCGCTCAGCAATCCTTTCAAAGCCTATACCCTGCTGAGGAACGACTTTAATCTCAATGAGCGCACTAACTCCGGTATCTCCGACCTTCTCCCAATCTATAAGCGTTTTATATCCCACAATTACGTCGCCATCTTCATATTCAGCGATCTTCTTTTCTACATCTTTTTCGTTCATTTCAAGAGAAATGGCTATCTGCTCCAGAGAAAGCTTCGCATTATTTTCAAGCAATTTCAAGATGGACATATCCATAGTTTAAGCTCCTTTAGTTCATTTATATTTATTATTATACTCTATTGCGCTTTTTCTTTCAATATATTTTTATAATTTCGCAAGCCTTGCAAAATTAAACAATATAGTATAAAATAGTAGCATAATTATTGGGAGGCTTGTTCAATTATGAGAAACATTACGGTTATGTCTGTTTTCGGGACTCGCCCGGAAGCCATAAAAATGGCCCCGCTTGTCCTTGAGCTCGGAAAGCGCAAGAACATCACATCTCTCTGTTGTGTTACGGCGCAGCACAGAGAAATGCTTGACTCCGTGCTTAACATTTTCAATATCAAGCCGGATTTTGACTTGAACATAATGACCCCGAACCAAACTCTTGCGACCATTACCACAAAGGCTCTCGCGGGGCTTGACGAGGTTTTCAGCAAGGTAAAGCCTGACCTTGTCCTTGTGCATGGAGACACCTCCACCGCCTTTGTAAGCGCCCTTGCCGCTTTTTATCACAAAATCCCGGTAGGGCATGTTGAAGCAGGGCTTCGCTCTTTTGATAAGTATTCCCCATATCCTGAAGAAATGAACAGAAAGCTCATCGGGAATATTGCCGACCTCAACTTCTGTCCGACACTCAACAATGCAGAAAACCTCAGGCGTGAGGCTCTTGCAAACGGAATATTTATAACCGGAAACACAGTCATTGATGCGCTTAAATATACTATTTCGGACAGCTACACCTTCCACGCAGAAAGCATCAATGGTATAGATTTTAAAAACTTCCGCACAATTCTTATGACGGCACACAGGCGAGAGAATTATGGCGAGCCTATGAAAAACATAATGAATGCGGTGCGCGATATTGTTGAATCTCACCCCGATGTTCAGGTTATATATCCCGTTCACATGAGCCCGGTTGTCCGCGAGACGGTTTTTGACATTCTCGGAAACGTCGACAGAGTTCACCTTATCGACCCCATTGATGTTGATGATATGCACAATCTCATGGCGCGTGCCCATTTCATTCTCACAGACTCCGGCGGTTTACAGGAGGAAGCTCCCTCTCTCGGAAAGCCCGTTCTCGTTATGCGTTGTGAGACCGAGCGTCCGGAAGCTGTTGCTGCTGGAACCGTTAAAATTGCAGGGGTATCGCGTGAGGTTATCCGTGATATGGCAAATGAGCTTCTCGATAATGAAGACGCGTACGAAAAAATGGCGCACGCCGTAAACCCATACGGTGACGGCAACGCTTCAAAAAGGATTGCTGACGCTATTTTGTGGAAGCTTGCCGGTATCGGCGAGAAGCCCGAAGATTTTAAATAAACTCAAAGGAGGTTGCCATATGGACAAACAGAAAAAAACCTACTCGCTTTTAATCGTTGCAATAATCGGAATCATTGCATTTATTCTCTTTCTCCTGTTTGTTCCCGATATGTCAACAACCCTCATTGACACAGTCCCTCAATATCCTCCCGAAAGCAATATTGTCAGCACGAACGAAGCACTCATTACGAGCGCCGTTACAGTTGACAAAAGCAACGTCAAAAACATCGTTTCGGCAATGGAAAGGCCTTCGGAGTACTTCTCCGAAACACAAAGCATTCTCTCTCATTCCTCCGGAAGTGCAACCTACAAGCGAAATCGTTGGGTCAAGGGAGATTTTGAGCGTGTGGATGTTTCTTCCTCCTCAGGAGGTGTGATTACGCATTATGTCTACTCCAAGAACAACGTCTATATCTGGCGCGAAGGTAGCAGATCCTATCACAAGGCGTCTCGAGGAGAATTCGAACCCGATGATGCACAAATGATGATGACGTACGAGGATCTTCTCTCTGCTGCAGACGAGGATATCGTGACCGCACAGCTCACGCTTTTCGAAGGCTCATCTTGTATATATACAGAGCTTAAAAGCACGTTAACGGGATATACCGAACGGTTCTGGATTTCCGCTTCAACAGGGCTTCTTCTCCACGGTCAAACACTTGATTCAAACGGCAGCATTGTTTACTCAATTACATCAAAACAAACCGACATTTCCCCTCAGCTTGATGAGACATTCAAGCTTCCTGACGGAAAGTTTCCTGAATAAACAAGCTTATATAAAAGAGGGTACAGCAAAATGTGTTTTGCTGTACCCTCTTTTTCAAATCCCAAAAACAACCGCCAGCGCTATTATTATGAGGCGTTCATCGTCATCGACATCAAGAAGCAGAAGCAAGAGAAGAACTATCGGCAAGAGCCCTACCTTTTCAACATCTATTCCACCGAGAAGCCTACGCAAATCAAAGCTTTCTTTCTTTTTTATCCTGTCCGCCTCAGGCTCCTCTTTCTTAAAATCAGTTTCATATTCCACAGGCGTATAAAGACCCGAAAAGGCTTCCGCATCCTCTGCGAGATATTTATTATACATCGCACCTCTCTCCTATCTCAAAAAATTCTTCATTGCGCTTTTCGCAACATGAGCGAGCTTTACTATATGGATTGCGCGGTCAATGTGAAAGCTGTCTGAATCTTTGAGATAAGGCCGTATTGCACCGAGCAATTTTATTCTTCTGTCATCTGTATTATAATCATTTAAAAGCCCTATCACTTTTGAAATAAGTTCGGGATCGATTCCACTTACAACATCTCCTATTGCAAGCGTCGGCTTCTCCTCAGGTTTCGCATCAGCTTCCTCTTTTTTCTCATTCTCCGCTCCAAAAAGCTTTGCAACCTCCATAATGCGCCCGAGGCTCTCAGGGGAGGACATAATGCTCCCAATTATATTCTCAAGTTCTGCCACAATCTTTTCACCCGCCGTTTATTTTTTAATATCTCGGCTAAGCTCACGCAAAAGTTCTTTCCCCTCCGGAGTCTGCGAGATACTTGAAATTATGTTATAAATCCCACCCGTATCACCCGATTTTGCCGCTTCAGCAGCTTTGCGAACGCTCTCGCCACCATCAGAAAGCAGCGATGCCAAAACCTTCTTCCCATTTTCGCCTGAAAGCAGCCTTGCAACATGTTCCAAAGAAGTCTTTGTCCCTTTACCTTCAAAGCCTTCAACAAGATTTTTTGCAAAGGATGAGAAGTCTTTTTCCATAAAATATACCTCCGCTTTTATTTTTATCTCTGAGGTATTCTATTCTTAAAAAGCCCGTAATGTGCAACAAATAAAAATAAGCGGACAAAATCCGAGTGTTCTTAAGGATGCTAAGCAGAAATACGGTGTTGCCAGGCAAGAAGATGGAGAGGTGTTCACGACATGGAACAAATAAAAATCAGGTAATACTGGAGTATTACCTGATTTTTTCTTAAAAACCCAGATTGTTTTTATCTTTGTAACCAATTATCTTTGCAGGGAAAAAGAAGAAGTTCAAAAATTTAACTTTTTTTGCAATCACCGCTACCAATACCGAAAATGCCAATCCGCAAGCAGTTCCCATAAGAATGTGTATCCACCACTGCGCTATGTTCATTCGAAGTAAGATTATTCTTATTCCGGCAGTAAATATTGTGTGTAACAAGTAAATCTGAAAAGAATACTTATTTACATAGTTGAGAAAACGGGCAATAAGTTTGAAGCTTTGAATCACATAAACAAACATAATGCTTGAATATATTCCAAACAGTATCATTATTTCTTTTACAACCGGAGCTTCTATTTTGTTTATCACAACGAAGAAAATTCCTGTTGCTATATGCATTAACACAACTAACCATTTAGAACGGGTCGATAATTTAGTGAGACTTTCGAAATCTACAAATGTGCCGATTCCAAAGGCAAGCGATGAATAAAACACCACATCCAAGCTTCCAAGAGGAATACCAAAAAGCGGAGCTAAATAGCCTATTAAAACAACAACAAGCGTAATTTGCCAATTTTTTAATATCCCTGAAAATACAGTCCAAATACAAAACAAAAAGAACAGTGCATACAAAAACCAATATTGAGCAACAGGGGTTTTCCATATATAAAGAATATCTGAAACTGCAAAACCGGTATTTGATTCTCCAACTAAACTGTTTATCAATATATAAACAACTGAAAAAGCTATGTATGGAATACCAAGAGTGTAAAGCTTATAGAGAATAAATCCGCATTTTGTTTTCTTGCTTTTCCATTCTCCTGTAACTTTATACACAACACCGCTCAAAAACAGAAAAAGGGCAACATGGAAAGACCATATAAACTTTTCCATTCCCCAAAAGAATTCAGGAATGTCTATACCTGCAAGTCTTATTCCCATAATAACATGACCAAACAGAACCAAAAAGCATGCATAGCCCTTGAGCCTGTCAACAAGTACGTTTCTTTCCATTTTGCACCTCCCTGAAACTAATTTCTATCAGTCCTTCTTGCTCCTGCAATATGAAGAAACAATATATTTCGGCCTTCCTTTAATTTCATCATAAATACGGGCAACATAATATCCGATAACACCGAGACTTATCATCATGATACTTCCTATAAATATCAGGATAATTATAACAGTTGTCATACCTTCAAGGGCAATGCCACGAATTTTATCAACCAGTGCCCAAATGCTGAAAATAGCAGTAATGATAAGCATCATAACGCCAAGCACCGTTACGATTTGCATGGGTGCTGTTGAGTAGGCAGAAATATTTGAAACAGCATATTTCAAAAGCCCCATAGCCGACCACTTTGATTCGCCCTCAAGTCTTTCATTAACCTCAAATTCAACCGTTGTTTTGTGATATCCAACCCAAAAAGAAATCGCTCTGAAGAAGCCTTTTCTTTCGGGAATTCTATTGAGTATATCTACAACTTTACGGTCAAGCAGTTTAAAGACAGATGCGTTTGACATATCAAACCCTACTACCGAACTAATAACCCGATAAAACTTTCTTGCAGCAAAGCCATGCATTTTGCTTTCTTTACCTCTTGTTTTTTTAATACCCTCAACAATTTCATATCCTTCTTGCCATAAGCGATACATTTCGACAATTTTTTCAGGAGGATGTTGAAGATCGCAATCAATTACTACAACCGCATCTCCCGCAGCACTTGCAAG
>JAZRPO010000054.1:0-22769 GCA_045649265.1 Eubacteriales bacterium | reverse complement strand
GGGATTGGACAGGTGGATCTATTAAGAATGCTGTTTCAAGGACAAGAGAGACTGTAAAGGATAAAATTGTGGACGGCCTCAATTCTACAAGCGTGTGGGCAAATAAAGTAGGAATCCTTGATAATGCAACAAACGGATTCTTTAAAGCATATGATAATTTTTGGTCTATTCCAGGAACAGATTTGTCTATTGACCTAGTTCATCATGTACTCTCTAATTTAAATTATAAAGAAAATCAGAAAGTTGATTTGAGTGAGTATCAAAAAAACGGAGGGTATATAAATGACCAGGGCAAAGGCATGCAATCTGATAAGGTAAAGTATGGATTTGGAGTTTTAGGTGATAATGGTTGTGAGGTCATAGCGGTCAATAATGCACTTTGCAGCCTGAGAGACAGAAAAGACATAAGGGATATCGCAAAAGAATTTGAAACGGATGGGCAGACATTGTTTGGTATGTTCGGGACAAGCCCATATGCGGTAGGCGAATATTTCAGGAAAAAGGGTTATGAGGTTGATACTTATGAGGGAGACAATACAATATACAATCTTGACATTCCTGATGCTGACACATATATCATGAGTTTCTGGAATTCTGACAAGGTAACTTCTCAAATTCACACCGTATCCATGGATAAGCAGGAAAATGGTAAATACAGGATATATAATATTGGGAAATCCGGGGTGAGAGAGGAGGTTTCTTTAAATGGGTTCTTCCGTGAAAAGAATCGAGTTCCGCTTGTTCTACATTGCATAAAGAAGAGGAGATAAAATAAGAAATGGTAAAGAAGCTCTCTGTTTTTATTTATATATGTGGTTTATTTATACTCTTTTGTAGTTGCACGACAGAAGTTTCGGAATTTCTTCCGGGACAGCAAGTTGGAGATGAAGACTTCGTTTGGGTTTGCAAAAAACCATTTGCATATTTTGCACTAACTGAGGACCATGGTCAGGATCATTATGGTCATATGAAAGGATATTTCGAGAAAAAAGAAGAAAAATTCTGTTTTTATTCGTATTTTGACATATATGGTGGAATAACAGACTTTACAGGACCTGAATTTTGGGGGGATTCTTCAGCGAATGATGATTTTTGGGGATATGCAAAATACTATGAAACGTATTTTGAATTTGAAATAGAGTGCGACCGTATAAACTTTTTTAACGGAGAGCTTCCTACATTGAGATTTGAAAAAATGACGAAGGAAGAGTTTCTTAAAGTATATCCCGACATCCAAAAAGCTTCAGATATTGTAGAATAAGCAAAAAAACACCCGTGGGAGACTGCGGGTGTTATCTTTATATTCTCATATCATTCAAAATGATAATGGATAAATACGGTGCAAATAAAAGATTACGGTAAAAAGATGCGGCGGAAGGAATGGAATGTCGGGTGTTTTGCTTAAACACTACTTGAAAAAGACAGGAAATAATTGTATAATAAAAAGAAAACGGCGGTGAACTATGCGATATCTGTGCAAGAATGAAGCTGAAACAGAAAAGCTCGGTGAAGAATTTGCAAAAACTCTTTTTCCAGGAGCCTGCGTTGCCATGCGCGGAGGAATGGGCATGGGGAAAACCGTATTTGTGCGCGGTGTGGCGCGCGGCCTCGGCGAGGCAGGGCGCGTTACAAGCCCGACATATACGATAGTAAACGAATATGAAACGAGACCACCGTTGTTTCATTTTGATCTCTACCGTCTTGGGAGTGTAGACGAGCTTTTTGAAATCGGGTTTGACGATTACCTTGCGCGTGGCGGTATATGCTTTGTGGAGTGGTCAGAAAACGCGGGTGACGGTGTCGAGTTCTCGCACGTTGTAGAGATAAAGAGGGTTTCTGACGATGAAAATGCACGAAGCATAACGATCTCGGAGGCATAGAAATATGAAGATACTTGCAATAGAATCCTCGGCAAAATCAGCATCCGTCTGTATAGCTGAGGATGGAAAAATCCTTGCTGAAACATTTTTAAACTGCGGACTTACCCATAGCGTAACGATAATGCCTTCGGTAGAGTGGCTTATCGGTACTTGCGGGCTTTCAATGTCGGATATCGACAGAATCGCGGTAACCCAGGGGCCCGGCTCTTTTACAGGGCTTCGAATCGGGATGTCGGCAGTGAAGGGGCTGGCATGGAGCCTTGATGTTCCTTGCGTTGCAGTGTCCACACTCTATGCTGCGGCGAGCTCGCTTTCGCATATTAATGGTGTGATTTGTGCAGTTATGGATGCGCGCGCAGGGCAGGTTTACAATGCGAACTTTAAGGCAGAGGCAGGAAAGCTCACTCGCCTTTGTGAAGACCGTGCGATAAAAATAAGCGAGCTTTGTGAGGAGCTTTCGAGCCAGGAGAGTGTCATGGTTTGCGGTGATGGGGCAGAGGTGCTCATGAAAGAGGCCCCCGCAAATTTCACGATTGCTCCCGAACACATCAGATATCAAAGGGCATCAGCAGTTGCGCTGCTTGCCGAAGATATAAAGCCCATTCACGCGGCGGAGCTTTCTCCTGAATATATAAGGCTTCCGCAGGCGGAAAGGGAAAGAATAGAAAAACTCAAAGAGGAAGGTAAACAAAAATGAAGGTAGTAATAGGCGCAGACAGCGCAGGGTTTGCAATGAAGTCAAAGATTATTGAGCATTTAAAGGACAGGGGCATCGAGGTTTCGGATGTAGGAGCGTACAACGCAGAATCAAGCCATTATCCCGAATTTGCGTACAAGGTAGCCACAGCTGTTTCCGAAAAGGCTGCAGATTTTGGCATCCTCGTTTGCGGGACGGGAATCGGAATGAGCATCGCGGCAAACAAGGTAAAGGGAGTCCGTGCATCTGTGTGTTCAGAGCATTTTTCGGCACGCTATACAAGGCTTCACAATGATGCAAATGTGCTTTGTCTTGGTGCACGCGTCATAGGAGAGGGGATTGCACTTGAGCTTGTTGACGTTTTTCTCGACACCGAAGCCGAGGGCGGCAGACATGCGCTGCGCGTTGATATGATTTCGGAAATCGAAGCGGGAACATATAAGGCATAGAAAATTTTTTACGGAAGTTGGTGAAGTAAGTTGTTTTCGAAAAACGAAATAAAGAGAATTGTCATAAAAATAGGCACATCCACGCTTACCCATCCTAACACCGGAAGACTCGATTTGCGGCATATTGAGGTGCTTGCAAGGGTTCTGTCTGACATAAAGAATATGGGGATTGATGTTATTCTCGTCACGTCAGGCGCAATAGGTGTCGGTATGTCGAAGCTTGGGATGACGGTAAGGCCGAAAGAGCTTCGCTATAAGCAGGCTGCGGCATCTGTCGGGCAGTGTGAGCTTATGCACATTTATGATAAATTTTTCCTTGATTACTCTCAGGTTGTAGGTCAGATTCTTATAACCAAGAGTGATATAATCGAAGAGGAACGCCGCCGTAAGGTAGAGGATACCTTTGAGGCATTGTTTGAGCTTGATGCTATTCCTGTCGTCAATGAGAACGACACGACAGGTGTAGATGAAATTCTTTTCGGAGATAACGACACGCTTTCCGCAGAGGTGGCGACACTTGTCGGAGCTGACCTTCTTATTGTTTTTTCCGATATAGACGGGCTTTATGACTGTGATCCGCGCGAGAATAAGAATGCGAAGATTATTCCGAGAGTCTGCGAAATTACGGATGAAATTCGTGCGCTTGCGGGAGACGCCGGCACAAAACTCGGAACAGGCGGAATGGTAACAAAGGTTCGCGCGGCGGAAGTATGCTTTAAAAACGACATTCCAATGGTAATAACCAACGGAGCTGATATAGAAAGTACATATGATATAATCAGCGGAAAAATTAACGGTACTCTGTTCATGAAATAGGTGAGGGGTATGTCATGTTTTATTTGTCCCATATGCGGGCAAACTCTTGAAAAAACGGAAAAGACATACATCTGCGAAAGCTCGCATAGCTTTGATATCTCAAAAAAAGGATATGTAAATCTGCTCATGGCGTCAGGAAAAGGAAGAATACACGGTGATGATAAGCCGATGCTGCGCGCAAGGGCAGATTTTTTAAATCGAGGTTTTTATGATAGGCTTTCACGGCGCGTATCCGAAATTGTTTTTGAGAATACGCCGGAAGATGCGACCGTGCTTGATGCAGGCTGCGGAGAGGGAAAATACACCGCAGATATGGCTGCATACTTTGAGGCTACGGGAAAATCACGGCATATTGTCGGTATTGATATTTCAAAGGATGCCATAAACCTTGCATCAATGCGCGATAAACGACTTAAACTTGCAGTTGCAAGCGCAGCGAGAATCCCTCTGAAGAGCGGGAGCGTTGATTCCATTGTCAGCATATTTGCACCGTTTTTTGCAGAGGAGTTTTCAAGGGTTCTATCTCCGAAAGGCGTTGTTGTAAGGGTATATCCGCTTGCAAAGCATCTGTGGGAGCTGAAAGAGCTTATATACGAAGTTGCATATGAGAATCCGGAGCCGGCTATGGAAGAAACCGGATTTTCTATATGTGAAAAACATGAACTTAAATACAAAATGAATCTCGAAACAAACGCAGACATCAGAAGCCTTTTTGAAATGACACCGTATTCTTACCGCACTGGCGTTCGCGATGCAGAGAAGCTTCAGCGTGTTCGGAGTCTTGAATGCAGCGCAGAATTCGGGGTTGTTGTTTATAAGAAGGTCTGACTTCTTTTCAGGTGACCATGCGGCATATATATGGATTTAAGGAAAAATTCCATTATCAGAGGTGTTTTTATGGCTGATTGCTTTGATTATCTGAATTGGAGAGGCGACATTCCGTTTCATGTGGCAGCTTTTAACGAGGTTGACGGTATGATCCTTTCGCGTTTTTCATACTTTCCGTTTGAAATCGTAGGGGGGAACGTGAAAATGTCAATCGGAGAGGCATCCGAGAAGATGCTTGCTGCAGATGACCTTGATCCGAAGCTTGTTATGAAGGATGACAGAAAGCTTATTGAAGCGCTCGTAAACTCCTCGCGCTTTTCAGAGCTCATATTTTTTGGATACGAAAACAAGATAGACAAGGAGACCGAAACGCAATTCTCCGCAGTGACGATTAATGTGCTTCCGGGGCTTTATTACATAGCTTTTCGAGGCACAGACAATACCTTTGTGGGCTGGAAAGAAAACTTTAATATGAGCTTCACTCTACCTGTACCGGCTCAAAAGCTTGCAGTTGAGTATATTGAAAGAATGGCACGAAGGCTTCGGGGAATGTTTATATGCGGAGGACATTCAAAAGGCGGAAACCTTGCTGTATATGGGGCTTCATTTTGCAGGAAAAGTGTGCAGAAGAGGATTGTTGCCGTTGAAAATTTTGACGGGCCTGGATTTGATGAACGTGTTTTATCCCAACCGGGGTATGTTGCAATACGCGAACGCGTAACAACATATGTTCCGAAATCCTCGGTTGTAGGGATGCTTCTCTCTCATGAGGAGGAATATATGATAGTTGACAGCTCACACTCCGGACTTCTGCAGCATGATACGTATTCGTGGCTTGTTGAGCGCGACCATTTTAAATATCTTCAAAAAGTTACTGACACCAGCCGTTTTCTTGACCTCACGCTTAAAGAATGGATCAGCTCAATATCTCATGAAAAAAGAGAACTGTTCATTGATGCACTGTATGACGTGATTTCGGAAACAAAGGTGCATACGCTCAGCGAATTCTCTGAAAACTGGCTTTCAAATACGCTGACGGTAGCGAGGAGTATCAGGAAGCTTGATGACGATACAAAAAAGCTTCTTCACGAGGTTCTTTTTGCCTTTGCAAAGGGCGCAGGAAAGATAATTTATGCTGAATTACAGAATTGATAAATTTTTAAAATGGGCAGTTCAATGAACTGCCCATTTTTCCTGTAAAAATATTTTGAAAATCAGGTTATATATATTGTGTTTTTTCGCTTTTTGTAATAAAATAGATTTAACAGAGTTAAATCTATTCAACTAGATTGATTGGCTGTGAGAATGTGCCAGAAATCATAATGTCTGACAAGATTAATTCTATCGGATATAAAGAGGGCAGACAAGATGAATATTAAAATTTTGCATTTGATAGAAGGCGCCAAAGCTGCAAAAGGAATTGTAGTTGTTATCGATGTTTTCAGAGCGTTTTCAGTTGAAGCCTATTGTTTTGCAAAGGGCGCAAGCAAGGTCATTCCTGTGGGAGATATCGACCTTGCATATAAACTGAAGAAAGAAAATCCCGATGTCGTTTTGGCAGGAGAGCGTCACGGCAAAATTATGCCGGGCTTCGACACAGGTAATTCCCCTTCACAGCTAATGTCGATAGATCTTAAATATAAAATTATTGTGCACACCACAAGTGCAGGTACACAAGGTATTGTCAATGCAGAAAATGCCGATGAAATCTTAGGCGGCAGTCTTGTGAATGCAAAAGCAATAGCAGAATACATTAAAAGAAGTGGAGCTCAGGATGTTTCGCTGGTTTGCATGGGACTAGCGGCACTTTCAGAAACCGAAGAGGACACGCTATGTGCTGAATACATAAAAAGTCTGCTTGAAAATACAACTATCGATATGGAAAAAGAAATTGAGGGGCTAAAAACCACATCCGGAGCAAAATTTTTTGATAAGAGTCGGAATGATGTATTTCCTGAGCCGGATTTTGATATGTGTACAGACCTTGATAAATTTAATTTCGTAATGAGACTTAAAAAGACAGATGATGGAATCAATTATATGGAAAAAATAAGTTTATAATAAACATCGTACAGGCATATGCAAAATTGCTTATTGAAAGGGTGGTGACGGCATGAGAAAAATATGCCTTCTCGCATTGATTATCATATTTTTTTTCTGTGGCTGTGCGGGAGAGTCACAGTCGGAAGTTTTTGCGCTTCCGCAGATGCCGGAAACCCACAGCGCGCTTCTTGATACCGTGGAGCAGGTTCGAAGTGAAGGATTTGAGTTTGCTGAGCCGAGGTCGGGAGTCAATCGCCGACCGCTTAATCTTGTCGATATCGATGGTGACGGTGAAGAAGAGGGAATCGCATTTTTGAGAGACGTTCTCAACTCCGGTAAAACTTATATATACATTTTTGAACAGTCGGATTCGGTTTTCAGCCTGTTTGACGTTATTGAGGGTAATGAAAACGAGATTTACACGGTATCGTACTCTCGGTTGCTTGATGATAAGGGCTATGAGCTTATTGTAAAATGGGGTGCTGACGAAAAAAGCGGGCACGCGCTGACTGCATACAACCTCACGCCAAATGGTGCAAAAAAAGTATTTGATACTGTTGCTGAGCAGTATTCCGTAAGCGACCTTGACAGTGACGGGGATAACGAGCTTCTTGCGGTAGTCAATAAGAACGGACATGTTTTTGCCGACATATACACGGAAGAGAACGGAAGCATCACGAGAAAAGAAAGTGTGCATCTTTCCGAATACAAGGGCAGAGTGATAAGAATCATAAGCGGAAAGGCTACCGCCGACCTTAATGCCGCATTTATTGAGCGAGAGTCAAACGGCTTGATTATAACAGATGTCATCACATATAAAGAGGGAAGGTACTTAAACCTTTTGCCGCAAGGAAACATTTCAGAAATCCGCGCACTGAGCGCTGATGTGAACGGTGACGCAATAATCGAAATCCCACGTAGAACAAGCACTTTGCAGGATAATTCCGAAACGGACAGAACATACCTTTGGAGAGAGATTGACGAGAGTGGCATAATGCATCCGAAAACATTCACCTACCATTCATTCTCGAAAAACTGGTATTTATCAATGCCCATGTTGTGGGAGGATACGGTAACGATGCGTGAAACAAGGATAGGAAACGAGTGGATCAGAATAGATTTCGTAACAAGGGAAAAGATCGTTTCCGATGAGGAAAACTTTATCGAAGCTCCGCTGTTTTCAATCCACATATTCACAGGCAGCAACAGAAAAACACTTGCAACACAGAACGGAAGGTTTATAATCGCAGAGCGTGAGGATATGATTTTTGCAGGCGAGATATTAAGCGAGGAATACCTCAGCAAAACGATAAATGCAGATTTCTTGAAATCATCGTTCAAGACGCGCGAAAGTGACTGGGTATCGGAAATACTTTTTGCATAAATTTTGAACTATTTCACATTCGGGAGGAAGCTTTGATGAGTGCTAAGAAAAAGATACTTGTTGTAGAAGACGAGGACAGCATAAGAAGCTTTATAGTTATCAACCTGAGCCGTGCGGGGTATGATGTCCACGAAGCGGAAACAGGCGAGCGGGCGCTCGAAATGCTCAGCGAGGAAAAGGGAATCGGAGTTATCCTTCTTGACATTATGATGCCGGGAATAGACGGCTTTGAGACATGCCGGAGAATCCGCGCCTCAGGCTCAAAAATAGGAATCATAATGCTTACTGCAAGAACCCAGGAGGTTGATCGTGTAACCGGGCTTATGACGGGTGCTGATGACTACGTAACAAAGCCGTTCTCTCCGACAGAGCTTATTGCTCGGATAGATGCGCTTTACAGGCGCCTCGACGGCGTAATTGCGGAGGATTCTGAAAAGATGACGAGTGGCCCGTTTGAGCTCAACACAAGGAACAGAACACTTGACAAGAACGGAAAAAGAATCCGCCTCACTCAGGTTGAATATACAATGATGCATTATTTTCTTGAAAATCCCGACCGTGCAATTTCAAGAGAGGATATTCTCAAAGCTGTCTGGGGCAACGAAAATCTTGCTGAATTAAAAATTGTTGACGTAAACATAAGAAGGCTTCGCATAAAAATAGAGGATGATCCAGCTGACCCTGCATACATCCGGACGGTATGGGGATTTGGATATAAGTGGAACTCATAAAAATCCTGAAGGGAGTTGACGGAAATTGCGCCGTGGAAAAGGGCTTCGCCATCGGTGGATGATTAATAATATTCTGTACATAGCGCTGATAATTGCGGTATGTGTTGTCGTTTTTTCCGTCAGCATCATGAATTACTACTATGTCAGTATCCGTACAAACCTTATAAACAGTGCAAACATAAGTGCTGAGTATTTCAGCTTGGACCTTGCATCAAGTGTTGATTCATTTTACGAAAATGCAAAAAAACAGCTTGCCACATCTTCAAAGTTTGAGAATATGGAAAAGCAGATTCTTTTTGCCAACGGGCGAATAGTTATGTCGTCAATGGGCCTTCCGGCAGGGATGATGCCGCAGAGCCCGGACATAACAGATGCGATACAGAAAAAAACGACGTCAAGTTTTGTCGGGCGAGATAAATATACAGGCGAAAGAATTATGAGCGTTTCAAGCCCTCTTGTGTCGGGGCAGCACAATGTTGTCGGTGTTGTCCGCCATGTAACGAGCCTGAGATATGTTGATCGGAGGATATTGTTTTTTTCGTCTCTGTCGGCAATTATCGGTATGATTCTGTTCTTCGTAATTTTCTTTTCTAACAGGATATTTCTTCGCTCAATCATTTCGCCGCTCCGTGAGGTTATAGACATATCTAAGAAGATTACGAGCGGGAGCTACGGAGAGACAATCGACAAAAAATATGAAGATGAGGTTGGAGAGCTTGTCGATGCGATAAACGAAATGTCGGCGGAGATTGCTCATGCAGAAAAAATTAAGAATGAGTTTATTTCGTCCGTTTCGCACGAGCTTCGAACTCCGCTTACGGCAATAATAGGCTGGGGCGAAACTCTGACAGCCGTCGGAACTGATGACCCTGAGGAGACCGGGCGAGGTGTTGAGATAATTCTCAAAGAAACACGCCGCCTTTCAAAAATGGTTGAAGAGCTTCTCGACTTTGCGAGAATGGAAAGCGGCAGATTTACGCTCTACATCGATACGGTCGATTTGAAGGCGGAATTTGAGGAAACCCTGTTTATGTACGGCGAAACCTTCCGGCGTGAAAATGTTGAAATGAAATACTCAAACGATGAGGATGATGACATCTTCATAAGCGGCGACAGAGAAAGACTCAAACAGGTTTTCTTTAACATCATAGACAATGCCGTAAAGCACGGCGGAGAGAACAAGAAGCTTGATATAGAGCTCTACCGTGACGGAAAGCTTGCAAAAATTATAATCCGTGACTACGGTGAAGGAATTTCAGAAGAGGATTTGCCGTATGTAAAGGTTAAATTCTACAAAGGAAAGTCCAAGGCCCCGGGGAGCGGAATAGGGCTTGCAGTCAGTGACGAGATAGTAAATCTCCACGGCGGAAAGCTAGATATACAAAGCACGCTCGGAGATGGAACAACCGTAACAATAAGTCTTCCCGTAAAAGAAAGCGAAACGAAAGAATAAGAAAGGTTATTTTTAAAATGGCTGATAAAAAATGCTGTAAAAAGACATCAATCGGCGGCCAGGCGCTTATAGAGGGGATTATGATGCTGGGGCCCAACAAGAGCGCAATAGCCGTAAGACGTCCGTCCGGCGAAATCGAGCTAAAAACGGAGAATATAAAAAGACTTTCTGAGAAGAATAAGTTCTTCTCCCTTCCGATAATAAGGGGCGTTGCAGGGCTTTTTGAATCCTTGAAGCGAGGCTTTTCTGCAATTGAATATTCTTCCTCAATCGCGCTTGAAGAGGAAGAGGAGCAATCAAAACTCGAGAAGTGGCTCGAAGAGAAGCTGGGCAGCAGCGCAGTAGAGAAAATCGTAATGGGAATCGCAATGGTTCTCGGCATTGCCTTGTCGGTCGGTTTGTTTGTTTTTCTTCCCACACTTCTTGCAGGTATGCTTGATGAGATAATAAAGTCAAACATTTTAAGAAACATAGTTGAAGGAGCTTTGAGAATAGCGATATTCTTTGCATATATGCTTGCCATTTCGCGGATGAAGGATATGAAAAGAGTTTTCTCATATCACGGTGCAGAGCATAAAACAATCTTCTGCTATGAGGCAGGGCAAAAGCTCACTGTGGAAAACGTAAGGTCATTTTCCAAGGAGCATCCCCGTTGCGGAACAAGCTTCATGTTTTCCGTTATGATAATAAGCATCCTCGTGTTCTCAGTCGTGAGCTGGTCAAATCCGCTTGTAAGGATGGCGCTTCGCCTTCTTTTGCTCCCGATAGTTGTGGGGATAAGCTATGAGATTAACCGTCTGCTCGGAAGATACGACAACGGATTTACCAGATTTATGAGAGCGCCCGGGCTGTGGTTTCAGAAGTTTACGACCTTTGAGCCTGATGACAGCATGATAGAGATTGCAATAGCCGCGCTTTCCGAGGTTATACCTGAGGATGAAAACGCAGATAAATGGTAATACGGGAGTAGTGTGAAAAAGTGTTTACAACGTATAATGACGTATATCTTGACATAAGGAGAAAGCTCGTTGCGGAAAAGATTTCAATGGCAGAGCTTGAAGCGTTTGAAATTATCCGATTCGTCACGGGCAAGAGCCGCGAAGAGTTTGTGAGAGATAAGTATCTTCATGCCTCGGCAAATGTCGCGACAGCAGCAGGCTCCATTGCCCTGCGCCGTTGCTCAGGAGAGCCGCTTGCTTATATTCTCGGCGAATGGGAGTTTTACGGCATAACGCTCAAGGTAACTCGCGATGTTCTCATTCCGCGCGCTGATACCGAAGCTCTTGTCGATTGTGCTCTGCGCAGATGTGACGGCGGTTTCAGGTTTTTGGACCTCGGCTGCGGAAGCGGCTGCGTAGGCATTGCGATAGCCTCAAAGCGCTCAACTGCGCGTGGTGTTCTTGCAGACCTTTCGGACGGGGCTCTGGCTGTTGCGAAAGAGAACGTATATGACCAGAAGCTTTCTTCACGGCTTTTGTGCATAAAGGCGGATATGACACAGGCTCCGCCGCAGAATATAGGCAGCTTTGACATAATTGTCTCAAATCCGCCGTATATAACAAATGACGAAATGGGGCAGCTTGACAAATCAGTTCGTGAGTTTGAGCCGTATGGCGCGCTTTGCGGCGGTGAAGACGGGCTTGATTTTTACCGCGCTATATGTGAAAACTGGGTATCCGTTCTGAAGGATGGAGGGGTTCTTGCCTTTGAGTGTGGAATCGGGCAGAGCGAAAGTCTTGAAGGCTTGCTAACACAATTCGGAATGAAATCAGTGCAGACAACGCGTGACACATCAGGCGCAAACAGGGTTGTATCCTGTATAAAGTAGAGAAATATAACAGACAGGGAGTGTTAAGATATGGAAAAAGAAAAAGCATTGCAAACTGCGATATCCCAGATTGAAAAACAGTTCGGAAAGGGTACGGTTGTCCGTCTCGGTGATAAGGCCAGCATGAACGTAAGTTGCATTTCGACAGGCTCGCTCACGCTTGACCTCGCGCTGGGTGTTGGAGGGCTTCCGAGGGGCAGAATAGTGGAGATGTATGGGCCTGAGTCGTCAGGAAAAACGACTGTTGCGCTTCATGCAGTTGCAGAGGCCCAGAAGCTTGGCGGCGAGGCTGCCTTTGTTGATGTTGAGCATGCGCTTGATCCTGTATATGCAAAAGCACTTGGCGTAGATATTGACAGCCTTATCGTTTCTCAGCCGGATGCAGGCGAGGATGCGCTCGAAATTGCGGAAGCGCTCGTTCGCTCAAATGCTATTGACATTATCGTTATCGACTCTGTTGCAGCTCTTGTTCCGCGCGCTGAAATCGAGGGCGAAATGGGAGATGCCCTTGTAGGTGCGCACGCCCGACTTATGTCAAAGGCGATGAGGAAGCTTGCAGGTGCAATCTCAAAGGCAAACTGTGTTGCGATATTTATAAATCAGCTTCGTGAAAAGGTCGGAGTTATGTACGGTAACCCCGAGGTTACAACGGGCGGACATGCGCTTAAATACTATTCGAGCGTAAGAATTGATATAAGACGCATCGAAACCCTTAAAAATGGCTCTGAATTTATAGGGAACAGAACACGAGCAAAGGTTGTAAAGAACAAGGTTTCGCCTCCGTTCCGTTCAGGTGAGTTTGATATTATCTACGGACAGGGCATCTCTAAGGTAGGAGAAATTCTTGACCTTGCAGTCAAGTTCGATATTATTCAGAAGAGCGGATCATGGTTCAATATGGGCGAGACACGACTCGGCCAGGGGCGTGACAGCGCAAAGAAGTATCTTGAAGACAATCCGGATGTTGCGACAAGGGTCGAAGCCGAGGTCCGCGCAAAGTACGATAGCCTTATGGCGGTCCCTGAACACAAGCCCGCAGTTGCCGCAGGCAAGGGCGTAAGTGTAGATGCTGACGACTTTGAAGGTTAAGAATAGCTTTAAATGAAAATATCTAGCATAAAAATAGGTAAGCGGGACAAGGAAAAGCTCGTAATTTATACGGAGTGCGGAAAGTGTATTTCGGCAAGAGTTGATGATGCGTATATGCTCAGAACGGGCGATGAGATTTCAACTTCGCGCGCCGAAGAGCTCGAAGTGCTTTATAAAAAGACGCTTGCTAAGAAAAGTGCTGCAAAGACGCTGGCAAGGAGAAGTGTCTCCAAATGCGAGCTTTCAAAAAAGCTTGCGGATAAAGGCTTCTCACAGGAAGAAGCGGAAGAGGCTGTCGGATGGTTTGAAGAACGCGGATTTCTGGATGATGATTCATACGCCGATGGGCTTGTTTCGTATTACGTTTCGCGGGGCTATGGAGATATGAGGATACGGCAGGAGCTTTCCCGGCGCGGGATTGAGCGCGATATCTGTGATGAAAAGCTTCGCTCGCTTCCGGAAAGAACGGAGGATATATCTCGGCTTATTGAAAGAAAGCTTGGGGGAGAAACGGTTTCGCCCGACAAGAAAAAGAAAATCGTTGCATTTCTTTCTCGGCGCGGATTTCGATATGATGAAATAAGAGCTGCTTTTGAAAAGCTGCAGCTTGATTCGGAGGATTTTGATTAATGGCAAAAATAGGTGTAGTGTCTCTCGGATGTCCGAAAAACCAGATTGACTGTGAGCATATGCTCAGCCTTCTTGATGCCGAGGGGTATGAGCTCACTGTTGAACTCAATGATGTTTCTGCAGTTATTATAAACACCTGCGGATTTATCGGCGATGCCCGCGATGAGGCATATGAATACATAAAAGAGGCAATAACCCTTAAAGAAGAGGGAAGCATCGGTAAGGTAATCGTTACAGGGTGCCTTTCAGAGCTTATGAAGGGCAAGCTTCATGAAGAGTTTCCAAAGATTGATGCGCTTGTCGGGTGCGGAAGCTATCTTGAAATATGCGATGTGTGCAAGAGGGTTCTTGATGGCGAATACGTCGAGTGCTTCCAAAAACCATCGGAGGCACCTCTCGAATGCGGCAGAGTTCTCACCACACCGCCATATACAGCATTTATTAAGATTGCAGAGGGCTGCTCAAATTGCTGTACGTACTGTGTGATCCCCCGCCTTCGCGGAAAGCTTCGTAGCCGCGATATGGAAGAGATAATAAAAGAGGCTGAGGCTCTTGCGGAAAGTGGAGCGCGCGAGCTTATAATTGTTGCTCAGGATACAGGAAGCTATGGCATGGACTGGGGCGAAAAAGGATGTCTTGCAAAGCTTCTGACAGAGCTTTGCAAAATAGAAAAGCTCGAATGGATTCGGATTCATTATCTCTATCCCGATAAGATTGACGATGAGCTTATTGAGGTTATAGCCAAGAACGATAAGATTGTCAAATATCTTGATGTGCCGATTCAGCATATCAACGACAGAATCTTAAAGGCGATGAATCGGAACGATACTTCGGCGGAGATTAAAAAGCTCTTTAAGAAGCTCCGTGAAAAGATTCCCGGAGTCGTCCTCAGAACAAGCCTGATAGTAGGTTTTCCGGGGGAGACAGACGAAGAGTTTGAGGAGCTTTGTGACTTCGTGAAAGAATATGAAATCGAAAGAGCAGGAGTGTTTGAGTATTCCCGCGAGGAGAGAACAAGGGCGGCATCCATGGAAAATCAGATAGACGACGAAGTTAAGCACAAACGCGCAGAGCTTATAGGCGCGCTGTGTGCGCGGGTCATGGATAAATACAATGCTGCCGTGTGCGGAAAAGAGCTTCTGGTTCTCGTTGAAGGCTTTGACAGATACAGTGAGTGTTATTTTGGCAGAAGCTTTGCGGATTCGCCTGAGATTGACGGCAAGATTTTCTTCCATGGAAAAAAAGGCATTCTTCCCGGGCAGTTCGTAAATGTAAAAATTTCAGAAGAGCTTGACGGAGATCTTCTCGGTGAAGCGAAATAGGAGGCAGAGCTTATGACAACAGCAAATATAATTTCGATAATTCGGATTTTGCTTATTCCTGTATTTCTCGTTTTTGCACTTTTGGACATTCCGAACGGTCAGTATATTGCAGTTTCAATCTTTATTGTTGCGAGCATCACCGACTGGATTGACGGATACATTGCGAGAAAATATAATCAGACGACTACGTTCGGAAAGTTTCTTGACCCCCTTGCAGATAAGCTCCTCGTTACGGCGGCAGCGCTTGTTCTCGTAGAGCAGGGAGATATGGGCAGTGTTCCGGCGCTCATCATAATTGCGAGAGAGCTGATAGTCACATCCCTTCGCATAGTTGCAATGGGCGAGGGTGTTGTAATTGCGGCACAGCGCTCCGGCAAATGGAAAACGTTTATTCAGATTGTCGGCACTGTATTTTTGTTTACCCCGCTGAAAAACATACATAACAGCTTTCTTAGTGCAGGCGATGTTGTGGTGTGGCTTATGGCGGCGGTTACGGTCATATCCGGCATTGAATATTTTAAAAGTTTCGGCGGTATTTTGAAAACCTCAGTCGATTCGCAGAACAATTCAGAGAGGAAATAGGGAAATGAAGCTTTTTAACTCACTTACAAGAACAAAAGAAGAATTCAAACCGATTGAAGAGGGAAAGGTCAGGATGTATTCCTGCGGCCCGACCGTGTATAACTACTTCCATATCGGCAACGCGCGCCCATTTATAGTGTTTGATGTGCTTCGCAGATATATGGAATATCGCGGGTATGACGTAAAGTTTGTTCAGAATTTCACCGACATTGATGATAAGGTCATAAACCGTGCAAACGAAGAGGGAATAACCTACAAAGAAGTTTCCGAAAAATACATCAAAGAGTACTTTGTTGATGCGGAGGGGCTTGGCATACATGAGGCAACAGTTCACCCCCGCGCAACTGAAAACATAGATGCAATAATTGAAATAGTAAAAACTCTTGTTGATAAAGGCTATGCCTACGAATCAGAGGGAGACGTTTATTTCCGCGCGCTCAAATTTGAAGGTTATGGCAAGCTATCAAAGCAACCGCTTGAAGACCTTGTTGCAGGCGCTCGCATAAGTGTTGGCGAGAAAAAAGAGGATGCGACTGACTTTGCGTTGTGGAAGGCCGCAAAGCCCGGCGAGCCATATTGGGAGTCTCCGTGGGGCAACGGCCGTCCCGGCTGGCATATTGAATGCAGTGCCATGGCAAATCGCTACCTCGGCAAGACAATCGACATCCACAGTGGCGGAGTTGACCTTACGTTCCCGCATCATGAAAACGAAATTGCACAGAGCGAAGCGGCAAACGGATGCCAGTTTGCAAATTACTGGCTTCATAATGCCTTCCTCAATATTGACAACAAGAAAATGTCAAAATCGCTCGGTAACTTCTTTACAGTGCGCGATGCGGCAAAGGTTTATGGATATGAAGCTATCCGTTTCTTCATGCTTTCGGCACATTATCGCAGTCCGATAAACTATTCTGAGGAATCGCTTATGCAGGCAAAGGCAGCGCTTGAAAGGCTTCGCAACGCTGAGAGCAATATGGAATTTATTGCGAAAAACGGTGACACAGCCCCGCTTTCGGAAAATCAGAAAGAGCTGCTTTCGTCTTTTGACAAGTACAGAGAGAAGTTTATTTCGGCAATGGATGACGATATCAATACGGCGGATGCAATCGCAGCTATTTTTGAGCTCGTGCGCGATGTAAACTCTGCGATTTCAGACAACCCCACCGCAGCCTTTGCGCAGGAATGTTTAAAACGCGTCCGCGAGCTTTGCGACGTTCTCGGAATAATAGGCAAGAAAGAGGAAAACTCTCTTGATTCCGAGATTGAGGATATGATAGAGAAGCGCCAGGCTGCAAGACGCGAGAAAAACTTTGCAGAGGCGGACAGAATCCGTGATGAGCTTGCAAAAATGGGAATAATACTTGAGGATACGCCGCAGGGAGTAAAGTGGCACAGGGCGTAAGATTTTACTTTGGCGGAGAGAAACCTCTCCGCCTGAATTCTGGGATGAAAGCGTGAGGAATAAGCATGAAAATAATGGTTGTTGACGGAAACAGCATAATAAACCGAGCTTTTTACGGCATTCGCACGCTGACAAATGCGGAGGGGCTAAACACTAACGCGATTTATGGCTTTTTGTCAATCTACTTGAAGATTCTTGAAGACATAAAGCCCGACGGCGTTTGCATTGCATTTGACCTTAAAAAGCCGACCTTCCGCCATCTCAAATATGAAGGCTATAAGGCTAACCGCAAAGGTATGCCCGATGAGCTTGCAGAGCAGCTTGAACCGCTCAAAGAGGTTCTCGATGCTATGAGAATTTCTAGAATTGAATGCGAGGGCTTTGAAGCTGACGATATAATCGGAACAATCAGCAGAATATGCTCAGAGAATAAAGATGAATGTATAATTGTAACGGGGGACCGTGACAGCTTCCAGCTCATAGAGAATGACGGGACAAGCGTTCTTCTTGTCTCCTCGAAGATGGGCAAAACCCTCACTACAATGTACAACGGTGCAGAGCTGCTCATGAAGTACGGCCTGCCTCCTGAGCTGATGCGCGATTTAAAAGGGCTTATGGGCGATGCTTCGGATAATATCCCGGGAGTAGCGGGAATCGGTGAGAAAACCGCAACAGAGCTGGTATCGCGGTTTGGTGACATCGATTCGATATATGCCAACATAGATTCACCGGACATCCGCGATTCTGTAAGAAAAAAGCTTGTTGCGGGGAAAGACTCTGCATACCTTTCAAAATTTCTCGGCACAATAGCGCAGGATGCGCCGATTGAGTTTTCGGCTCGTGATACGATGATTTCAGAGGTTGATAACGATAAGCTTTATGCGCTGTTTTCAAGGCTTGAATTCAAAAGCTATATCACTCGCCTTGGATTGAAAACGCCGGAAGCATCAACAACCTCCTCAGATGCGCAGAAAAAAGCATTTTCGAAAGTTGTCATAAGGGACAAAAACGCACTTTTGGCGGCAAAAGCTGTCTTTTCTGAAAATATATGCAGCGTTATATGCACCGAGGAGCTCTCGGCAGTTGCAGCAGCGTGCGGGGAAACTGTCTTTTTATCCTCGCGCTCTGATTGTGATGAGGAGACCTTTGCAGAGCTTCTGGGCGTTATTTTTTCAGGTGGGGTTAAAAAAGTTGTCCACGACAAAAAAGTGCTCTCCGCAAGGTTGAAGAAAGAGGGCATAGCCCTTTCGGATGTTGTTTTTGATACCGCGCTTTGTGCATATCTCCTTGACCCTGCGCGGAAGAGGTATGACATTGTTTCCGTTTCTCATATGTTCGGCTGCGACCTCGATATTGAATGGGAAAGAGTGTGTGACCCAGCCTCATTTTCGCCGCTCATCGGAAGCGAAGAAGGGCTTTCTGCACTCGGAAAATGCGCAGAGGCAATTTCACTCATGGAGAGAGAAATGCGTCGCAGGCTCGTGCGGGACGGTATGGACAAGCTGTATTTTGATATAGAAGCTCCGTTTACAGACGTGCTTATGGATATGGAGCGGGCAGGCATTACTGTTGATGCGAAGGAGCTTTCGGAGTTTGGCGAAAAGCTCTCGCTCAATATAGAAGAGCTTGCGCGTGAGATTTATGCTGAGGCAGGTGAGGAGTTTAACATTCTTTCGCCAAAGCAACTCGGCGAGATTTTGTTTGAGAAGCTTGCGCTTCCGCCTGTTAAGAAAACAAAAACGGGATACTCTACCGATGCGGATGTTCTTGAAAAGCTCAAAAGGCAACACAAAATAATTCCGTTGATTCTCGATTACAGAAAATATGCAAAGCTCAAATCCACCTATGCCGACGGGCTTTTGCACTGCATTGATCGTGATGACGGAAAAATCCATACGACCTTCCAACAGATGGTGACGGCAACGGGAAGAATAAGCTCAACTGAGCCGAATTTGCAGAATATCCCTATCCGCTCGGAGCTTGGCGGAGAGGTCAGGCGGATGTTTGTCCCCGAAAACGCGGATTACGTTCTCATAGATGCAGACTATTCGCAGATTGAGCTTCGCGTGCTTGCGCATATAACGCAGGATGCCCAGATGTGCAGGGCGTTTTTGGAGGGAAGCGACATTCATTCGGAAACCGCATCATCTGTATTTGGCGTTCCCATAGCTGATGTTACGCCTGAAATGCGCAGAGTTTCAAAGGCTGTGAATTTCGGCATAGTATATGGAATCTCAGATTTCTCTCTTGCTGATGATATCGGCGTTTCAAGAGCCGAGGCAAAGCGCTATATAGAAGCATACCTTGAAAGATTCTCGGGAGTGCGCGATTATATGAAGGACGTTGTTTCGATGGCTCGGAATGACGGATATGTCACAACTCTTTTCGGGCGAAGAAGATATATTCCCGAGATAACCTCGAAAAACTTTAATATTCGCTCATTTGGCGAGCGTGTTGCGCTTAATGCGCCCATTCAGGGCACGGCCGCCGATATAATAAAGATTGCGATGCTTAAAGTTTCAAAGCGATTGGCCGAAAGCAATACAGGCGCGAGGCTTCTTCTCCAGGTGCACGACGAGCTCATTGTAGAAGCTCCGAGAAAAAACGCCGGAGAGGTTGCAAAGCTGCTTACGCAGGAGATGGAAAACGCATGCTCTATGAGCGTTCCTCTTATTGCTGAGGCAGGAATCGGAGATAATTGGTATGAGGCTAAGAAGTGATATGGAGATAAAAATGGCCATCATGGAAGATGTTGCAGATATCGCGCGGCTTGAGGCTTTATGCTTTTCCGTGCCGTGGAGCGAGGCTGCAATAGCTGAGACTATGGAAAGGGAAGAGGTTCTCTTTCTATGTGCGCAAGAAAATGGCAACATTGCAGGGTATGTAGGCTCATATTACTGCGTGCCCGAGGGGTATATAACCAATATCGCGGTTGATCCCGCCTTTCGCCGAAAAGGAATCGGTAAAGCTCTCGTAGAAACGCTTCTTCGGGAAGGGCGAAAACTCGGGCTTTCCTCATTTACTCTTGAAGTGAGAAAGTCAAACCTTGCGGCGATTGCACTTTACGAATCGCTCGGCTTTAAAGATGTAGGGCTTCGCCCGCGTTTTTACAGCGCTCCCGAAGAGGATGCGCGACTTATGACATATTATTTTGATGCATCGGAAGAGTAGGTCCAATGCATAGAAAGGAAACAAAGTGAAGATTCTTGCTATTGAAAGCTCGTGTGACGAAACTGCCGTCAGCATCGTGGAGGATGGCCGTCACATCCTGTCAAATGTAATACTTTCTCAGGCGGATATGCATGCGCTATATGGCGGTGTTGTCCCTGAGATTGCATCAAGAAAGCATATTGAATGCATAAGCTCGCTTACGGATAAGGCTTTTTCGGATGCAGGGCTTTCCAAAAACGATATTGATGCGGTTGCAGTTACATATGCTCCGGGGCTTATAGGTGCTCTCCTTGTCGGAGTAGGGTTTGCAAAAGCGCTTGCTTTTTCGCTCGGAAAGCCGCTTATTCCGGTTCATCACATTCGAGGACATGTTGCGGCAAACTACCTGGCTTTTCCGGAGCTTGAGCCGCCGTTTTTGTGTCTTGTCGCATCAGGCGGGCACACTTTGCTTGTCGATGTCGCCGATTATACGGAATTCAAGATTATCGGCTCAACGCGTGATGATGCCGCAGGAGAAGCTTTTGACAAATGCGCCCGTGTACTTGGGGTAGGTTATCCGGGGGGCGCAAAAATAGATGCTCTTGCAAAGAATGGGGATAAAAGCAAATACAAGCTCCCACGCGCCAAAATAGACGGTGCACAGCTTGACATGTCCTTCTCGGGGCTTAAAACGGCGGTAATAAACCTTGTCCACCACGCAGAGCAGACGGGCGAGGAGATTGACCGTGAATCCCTTGCAGCATCGTTTTGTGAGGCGGTTTGCGATGCGCTTGTTCCACGTACGTTTGCGGCAGCAAGGCTTGCCGGACGAAAAAAGATTGCAATCGCAGGCGGAGTCGCTGCCAATTCATTCCTGAGGGCAAGGCTTGAAAATGAGGCTAAAAGTTCAGAAATTCAACTTTTTTCGCCTCCGCTTTCACTATGCGGTGACAATGGGGCAATGATAGGTGCGCAGGCATATTATGAGTTTTTACGCGGTAATATTGCAAAAAGCGACTTGAATGCACGGGCAACACTCCCGATTGATTTTTAAGAAAGAAAAAACATCGAGTTATGTAAACCTAATAGCCTTTTTCCAAGTTTGCAAAAAATCAATTACAAAGTTTGTGCTTAAAAAACAAAAACCGCAAAAAACGTTGATATATCAATGAAAACAGGTTGTGGAAAAACCTGTGGAAAATGTGGATAACTATTTGTACAACAAATTATCTGAAAAATTTACGTAAACTGACATGGGTTAAAATTTAATAATTTTTGCAAAAATTTCCCTGCTCAATTAATCGCATAAACAGGTGGTTTTGAGAGTTTTTGGAAATGTTTGGAAAGGAAAATGAGAATCAAAAAGAACAAAAAAAGTTATGTAAAAAGCGCGTAAAAATTTTTAAAATTTTGTTGAGGTCATGAAGAATACAAAATGTAATATTGTTCAAAAAAACGGGAAATAATCTTTAAATTGTTTTGGCAAAGGTTTTAGTCAAAGTTGACAAAGACAAGCTGATATATTAAAATTATATGAGAAGGATAGATTTGACGTGGAGAACACATTGAAGCGAACTGAAAACATTATAGAGCTTCAGTTTAAAAGCAAGGGCAGTTTTGCCGGTGTAAGCTGTGCAGAGTTTGCAGATTGCGTAATTTTAAGGCTTGATATCCGGAAGAAGGGGCGAGTTTCAGAATGAGTGAAAAATATATTTCTCCATCTGCAATACGCAGGCTTCCTAAGTATTACAGATGCTTAAGAGAGTTTGATCGCGCAGAAGTTGACCGTGTTTCTTCAAGTATGCTCGCAGAGCATCTTGGATTTACGGCATCACAGGTAAGGCAGGATTTCAGCTGTTTTGGAGGGTTTGGACAGCAGGGATACGGATATAGGGTAAAAAACCTTCTCGCTGAGATTGCGGGCATAATCGGTGTTGATTCACACCACACAGCTGCAATAATCGGCGTGGGTAACCTCGGCCGTGCTCTTATGCACAACTTCAACTTCAAAAATTGCGGATTTGAGCTTGTGGCGGCTTTTGATGTTGATGAGTCCATTATCAACACAAAAATCGGAGATGTAACAATTTTGAATATTGCAGAGATGGAGAGCTATTTTGAGGCAAACCATATTGATGTTGCCGTGCTTACGCTCCCTAAGGCATATGTTCGTGATATTGCGCAAAAAGTCGCAAAGCTCGGAGTGTCCGGAATATGGAACTTCACAAATATTGACCTTACTCTTGAAGAGTTGGGCGTTCATGTCGAGAACGTTCATTTCGCCGACAGCCTTATGACACTTTGCTATGAAATATCATAGGGAGAAATAATATGAAAAGGAAAACTAAGATTTGTATTCTTGTGTTTCTGCTTGTTTCTGCATTGTTTTTTGCGGCATATGCTTCGGGGGGAACATCGGATGACCCTCTCGTTTCAAAGTCATATGTTGACGGAACGTTTTTCGACGGTGTTATAGCAAACATCA